>NZ_JBEXDX010000001.1:390093-590686 GCF_040605995.1 Streptomyces sp. NPDC005492 | reverse complement strand
GATATCCGGTCGACATACACGAGAGCGGAACCATCGGAGGAATAATCCGACGGTTCACAGCGTCCTCGCTGTATGTGTTCTTCAAAGGAACCTCGTCCCGGCCGTATGACCGAAGACGGGGTATCAACATATCTGGCGTTGATTTTTGGCACGCTGTTGAGTTCTCAAGGAACGGACGCTTCCTTTGTACTCACCCTCTCGGGCTTTCCTCCGGGCTTTTCCCTTCGGTCTTGCGTTTCCGACTCTATCAGACCGTTTCCGGCTTCTGATTTCCTCGGCGCTTTCCAGGTTTTCGCTTCCGCGTTTCCCTTTCCGGCGGTTCCGACTTTATCAGAAGTTCGGGGCCGGACTTACCAGCCGCTTTTCCGATTCATCGGGAGTGTGGCTTCTTTGAAATCGATCTCTCAAGAAGCAGATAGACACTCACCGTCACCGACCGGATCAGATCCAGTTCTAGGCAACTGTTCGAATCTACCTCCCCGACCGGTCCGTGTCAACGGCTTCTGTGGGGCGAAGAGGAGACTAGCAGTTCAGCGGGAGTGCCCGCACATCAGGCGGCCGTCGGTACGGAGGAGCTGCGTTCGGCCGCTTCAACGTCGCCCGTCTCACCGGCGCGTACGGCACGGCCGCCCAGGACGTAGACGTACGTCAGGAAGGCTCCTTCGGCGATGACGCCGATGGCGATGCGGGCCCACGTGGGAAGGCCTGACGGGGTGACGAAGCCTTCGATGGCACCGGAGACGAACAGGACCAGGGCCAGGCCGATCGCCATGCCCACGGCGGCTCGGCCCTCCTCGGCGAGGGCCGTGCGGCGCGAGCGTGGGCCGGGGTCGACGAGGGTCCAGCCGAGGCGCATCCCCGTGCCCGCCGCCACGAAGACCGCCGTGAGTTCGAGCAGGCCGTGCGGGAGGATCAGGCCGAGGAACGTGTCGAGCCGGCCGGCCGACGACATCAGGCCGATGCCGACCCCGAGGTTGAGCAAGTTCTCGAAGAGGATCCAGAGGACCGGTAGGCCCAGGAAGACACCCAGGACCAGACACATAGCGGCGGCCTGGGCGTTGTTCGTCCAGACCTGCGCCGCGAAGGCGGCTGCCGGATGGCTGGAGTAGTAGGTCTCGTACTCGCCACCGGGGCGTGTGAGTTCACGCAGTTGGCTCGGGGCCGCTATGGAGGACTGCACCTCGGGGTGGGTGCCTATCCACCAGCCCAGCAGCACCGCGATCACGGTCGACAACAGGGCGGTGGGAACCCACCAGTGGCGCGCCTTGTAGACCGCAGCCGGAAAGCTGTGCCCCAGGAAGTGCGTGACATCGCGCCAGGAGGCGCGACGCGTTCCTGTCACCGCACTACGCGCGCGTGCCACGAGTTGGCTGAGCCGACCGGTGAGCTGGGGGTCCGGGGCGCTGGACTGGATCAGGGAGAGATGGGTGGCCGTGCGCTGGTACAGGGCCACGAGCTCGTCGGCCTCGGCGCCATTGAGGCGACGCTGGCGGCGGAGCAGCGCGTCGAGGCGGTCCCACTCGGCTCGGTGGGCCGAGACGAAGACGTCGAGGTCCATCTGGTGCCTGCTCCTCGGCTGCTCGTCGACTGCTGGTCGGGGATCAGCTTGTCGTACTGGGGCGCGATGTGCCCTCAGCTTGGCAGACTGACTGTTCCGGGGGCAGAGCAGGGGAAAGGGCGGCGGGCGTGAGTGAGCTGGTGACGGGCGAGGCGGTGGCGCTGGAGTTGCGCCCCGCGAGGCTGCCCAGCAGGGCGCTGGCGGTGATGCTCGATCTGATCGTGGCCATGGCCGCCTACACCGGCGTGACCGTGGCGCTGATCTTTTCCACGGCCTCTTTGGACGATGCCGCCCAGATCGCACTGTCGATCGCGGCCTTCGTGCTGGTGCTGGTGGGCGGGCCGATAGCGGTGGAGACGCTGAGCCATGGGCGTTCGCTCGGGAAGCTGGCGTTCGGGTTGCGCGTGGTCCGGGACGACGGCGGACCGATCCGGTTCCGGCACGCGCTGGTGCGGGGTGCGATGGGCGTGGTCGAGATCCTGATGACCTTCGGAGTCGTCGCCTGTATCGCCTCGCTCGTCTCGGCGCGCGGTCGACGGCTCGGTGATGTGTTCGCGGGCACTCTGGTCGTACGGGAGAGGGTGCCCGCTGGGCAGACGGCCTTCGTGCCTCCGCCGCCGCCGTGGCTGTCCGGACGTTTCGCGGAGCTTGATCTGTCCGCCGTTCCCGACGGGTTGTGGCTGGCCATCCGGCAGTACCTGACGCGGATGCAGCAGTTGGATCCGCAGGTCGGCTGGGCCATGGCCGAGCGGCTCGCCACGGACCTCGTGGCGCGTACGGGTGCCCCGGCGCCGCAGGGTGTTCCGCCGGCCGCGTATTTGGCGGCGGTGGTGCAGGAGCGGCAGGCTCGGGATGTGCGGCGGACCTTCGGGAACGGTGCGGGCGGGGGTGCACCCGTCGGCGGGGCCTGGTCCGGCGGGGCCGGTGTGCCGGGCGCGTTCGGCAACCCGGCGGTCCAGCCGTCGTCGGCGCCTCAACAACCGTTCGGTTCCGCTCCCGCGCCTGCTCCTGTTGCCTGGCAGCCCCCCGCCACTCCCCCGCCCACCACCGCGGGCGGCACGGGAATCGAGCCGGTCGCGCCCGCGCCCAGCACTCCGCACTCGTCGCCGGCCGAACCCCGGCCCTCCACCGGCTTCGCGCCGCCCGCCTGACCGGGCCGGATCGTCTCCTCCGCGAACGGCCCGTCACGACGCCGCTCAGCCGAAGACCGACGGCGGCGACTCCAACTCCTCCAACTCGATGCCGGGTGCCGCGAGCACGACGTCTCCGGCGATGTGCACGGCGTGCTGCTCGCCCGTGTCCAGGGCTGTGACCTGGTATTCGTCCACGGTCAGAGGGCCGTTGTCAGTGCCGTGTGTTTCTCTTTTCAGCAAGGCCCAGGACTGGTCCACAGTGCGCGGGGCGAGGACCGGGTCCGTGAAGGTGACGAGGCGGACGCGGGTCGCGGCGGAGGAAGGGGTGAGGCGCAGGAGACGGGTGGTGGCGATGAGGAACGCGGGGGAGGTGCCGGTGAAGGCGTGGGCGCGGACATTGCCTTCGGTGGCATCGGTGCCGGTGGGGTCGGTGCGGACCCAGGTGACGCCGTCGAGAGCGGCGCCGCGCACCTGCCAGCCCGCCGCGTGGAGCTCCAGACGGATGGGGCGGCCGAGTTCGTCGAGGGTGAGGTCGACGGAGCCGCTGTGCTCGCCGGACGGGGTGGTGAGTTGGGAGACGTAGCGCCAGCCGGACGGGCCGGGGGCGCACTGGAAGTGTTCGTCTGCGAAGGGGGTGTGATCGTGCGGATCGTGGAGCGAATATCGGCCGCGGGGCATCGGGGTCCTGGGTCTTGACGGGCCGGTCCGGCTGAAGGAGCCAAAAGGGCAGGCCCCCGGCACGGGGGTGCGGGGGCCTGTCTCGGTGGACCTGGTCGCTGTGACCGCGTTCAGTGCACGGACGCGGTCACAGCGGGCGGGGTCGCTGGATCAGTAGCGGTAGTGGTCCGACTTGTACGGGCCGTCGACCTCTACGCCGATGTACGCGGCCTGCTCGGGGCGGAGCGTGGTCAGCTTCACGCCGAGCGCGTCCAGGTGGAGGCGGGCGACCTTCTCGTCGAGGTGCTTGGGCAGCACGTAGACGTCGGTCGGGTACTCCTCGGGCTTGGTGAACAGCTCGATCTGGGCCAGGGTCTGGTCCGCGAAGGAGTTGGACATCACGAACGAGGGGTGGCCGGTGGCGTTGCCCAGGTTCAGGAGGCGGCCCTCGGACAGCACGATGAGGACCTTGCCGTCGGGGAACGTCCAGGTGTGGACCTGCGGCTTGACCTCGTCCTTGACGATGCCGGGGATCTGCGCGAGGCCGGCCATGTCGATCTCGTTGTCGAAGTGGCCGATGTTGCCGACGATCGCCTGGTGCTTCATCTTGGCCATGTCCGCGGCCATGATGATGTCCTTGTTGCCGGTCGTGGTGACGAAGATGTCGGCCTTGTCGATGACCTCGTCCAGCGTCGTGACCTGGTAGCCGTCCATCGCCGCCTGCAGTGCGCAGATCGGGTCGATCTCGGTGATGATCACTCGGGCGCCCTGTCCGCGCAGGGACTCCGCGCAGCCCTTGCCCACGTCGCCATAGCCGCAGACGACCGCGGTCTTGCCGCCGATGAGGACGTCGGTGGCGCGGTTGATGCCGTCGATCAGGGAGTGGCGGCAGCCGTACTTGTTGTCGAACTTCGACTTGGTGACGGCGTCGTTCACGTTGATCGCCGGGAACAGGAGGGTGCCGTCGCGGTGCATCTCGTAGAGACGGTGCACGCCGGTCGTGGTCTCCTCGGTCACGCCGCGGATCTCCGAGGCGAGCTGGGTCCACTTCTGCGAGCCCTCACTGATGGTCCGCTGCAGGACCTGGAGGACGACGCGGTGCTCGTCGGACTCGGCGGTGTCGAGGGAGGGGACCTTGCCGGCCTTCTCGTACTCGACGCCCTTGTGGACGAGCATGGTGGCGTCGCCGCCGTCGTCCAGGATCATGTTCGGGCCGCCGGTGGGGGTGTTCGGCCAGGTCAGCGCCTGCTCCGTGCACCACCAGTACTCCTCCAGGGTCTCGCCCTTCCAGGCGAAGACCGGGATGCCCTGCGGGTTCTCGGGCGTGCCGTTCGGGCCGACGGCGATGGCTGCGGCCGCGTGGTCCTGGGTGGAGAAGATGTTGCAGGACACCCAGCGGACCTCGGCGCCCAGGGCGACCAGGGTCTCGATCAGGACGGCGGTCTGCACGGTCATGTGCAGCGAGCCCATGATGCGGGCGCCGGCCAGCGGCTGGCTGGCGGCGAACTCCCTGCGGATCGACATCAGGCCGGGCATCTCGTGCTCGGCGAGGGTGATCTCCTTGCGGCCGAACTCGGCCAGGGAGAGATCGGCGACCTTGAAGTCCTGTCGGTTGTCGACAGTCGTCATTGCGAGGTGCTCCTCGGGGTTGGGGCGAGGTGGGTACGGCTGGTCTGCGCGGCGACGGACACAGGAGTGCCCGAAGGAGGGCACAGGAATGCCCGCGTACACGCAGCGCAGTCCGTCGGAGGCCCTCTCTCCCTCGGTCGGTCCGCGGTGGGACCGCCCGACCGCCATCAGCAGCGACGTCTGGCTCCGTCCCAAGCTACACCGGTGGGCCCTTCCGCCCCCAGCCCGCTTCGGACAGATCCAGCCGAACTCGGGCGGGCAACCGGTGTCGGACCGGGTGCGCGGGAGAGCGACGGCAGGATGCTTCGCGCCTGCGGGCCCGCACAGCCTGTTCACAGGCACCCGCTAGCCTCGGCGCCGCGGAAGTGCCGCATGGGGAGGGAAACGATGTCGGGCAAGGGGCGGGCACTCGGGGTCACGGCTGTCGTGGTGGGGCTGTTGGGGGTGGTGTTGGTGGTCGGTTCCCTCGCGTATGCACGGAACTTCTACGGGAGTTCGACCGTCAACAGTCAGAGCATGGCGCCGACGTACAAGCCGGGCGACCGGATCATCTTCGAGAAGGTCGACGGCGGTGCGGTGCACCGCGGTGACGTCGTGCTGTTCTCGGCGCCGGACCGCTACGGGTTCACCGGGAGTGTGCTGCAGCGGGTCGTCGGGGTGGGCGGCGACCGCGTGGTGTGCTGCACGGGCTCGGGCACGGACGCGCGGATCACCGTGAACGGAAAGCCGTTGGTGGAGCCCTATGTCAACCAGGGCGATGTCGACGGCCTGCACAAGACGTACGACGTGCGGGTCCCGAAGGGGCGGCTGTTCCTGCTCGGTGACAACCGTGCGGACGCGCGGGACTCGCGGTTCTTCGCGAGCGACCACGACGGGACGGTGGCCGAGTCGGCCGTCCGGGACCGGGTGACCGACGACCGTACGGTCGGTCTCGTCATCGGGACGGCCGTCATCGGCGGCGGCGCCCTCGCCCTGGTCGGTATCGGCCTGGGCATCGCCGCGTTCGTCGTACGGCGGCGGAAGGCGGCGCCGGTCGCGCCGTGGCACGTGCAGCAGGTCTAGGACCTGTGCGGACTCAGTGCTCGGCGGGGTGCTGGGCCGGGCCTCCGGGGGTCGCCTCGCGGTCCGGGCCCTTGGAGGCCTCGGACTCGCTGTAGATGTCGGGTTCGAGGTAGATCACGCGGGCGATCGGGACGGCTTCGCGGATGCGGGACTCGGCGGCGTTGATCGCGGTGGCGACCTCGGCGGCCGTGTCGTCGTGCTGGACGGCGATCTTGGCGGCGACGAGCAGCTCCTCGGGGCCGAGGTGGAGCGTGCGCATGTGGATGATGCCGGTGACCGTGTGACCGTCGACGACGGCGGCCTCGATCTTCTGGACGTCCTCGATGCCCGCGGACTCGCCGAGCAGCAGGGACTTGGTCTCGGCGGCCAGGACCAGTGCGATCAGGATGAGCAGGATGCCGATGCAGAGCGTGCCGATGCCGTCCCAGACGCCGTCGTCGGTGAGCAGCGCCATGCCGACGCCGCCGAGGGCGAGGACCAGGCCGATGAGCGCGCCGAAGTCCTCCAGGAGGACGACCGGCAGCTCGGGGGCCTTGGCGCGGCGGATGAACTGGGACCAGGAGTGCGCGCCGCGCAGTTCGTTCGACTCCTTGATGGCCGTACGGAACGAGAAGCCCTCGGCGATGATCGCGAAGACCAGGACACCCACCGGCCAGTACCAGTGCTCCAGTTGGTGCGGGTGCTTGATCTTCTCGTAGCCCTCATAGACGGCGAACATGCCGCCGACCGAGAAGAGGACGATGGAGACGAGGAAGGCGTAGATGTACCGCTCGCGGCCGTAGCCGAAGGGGTGCTGCGGAGTGGCCTCGCGCTGGGCCTTCTTGCCGCCGATGAGGAGCAGTGCCTGGTTGCCGGAGTCGGCGAGGGAGTGGACGCCCTCGGCGAGCATCGAGGACGAGCCGCTGAAGGCGAACGCCACGAACTTCGATGCCGCGATCGCGAGGTTGGCGCCGAGTGCCGCCACGATCGCCCTGGTGCCGCCTGACGCGCTCATGTGTTCGCGGTGTCCCTTCGCCTTCGTACGTCTGCCAGTGGCCGTCCGGCCGTCTTTGCCCGTCCTTTGCCGGTGGGCCATTCTTGCAGCCCTGCCCGGCGACGGCTCGTCAGGTATCCACAGGCCCGGTCATACGATCACAGTGGCCCGGAAGACCGTGCCGGCTCCGGACACCTCGGCCTTGTCGCCGGCCGGGACGAACACCGACTGGCCGGGGGCCAGTTCGAACTCGCCCGCCCGCACGGCACCGGCCGTGCAGAGCAGGATCTGCGGGGTGTCCAGGGTGAGGTCGTGGGCGTCGGCACCCGCCGCGAGGACGTACCGGGACAGCCGGAACTCGTCGATGGGGGTCTCGTAGACCTCCTCGCCGTCGGGGGACGCCTCGGGGCGCAGCACCCCGGGGTCGCCGGCCTCGAAGCGGACGACGCGCAGGAGTTCGGGGACGTCGACGTGCTTGGGGGTCAGGCCGCAGCGCAGGACGTTGTCGGAGTTGGCCATGATCTCGACGCCGAGGCCGTCGAGGTAGGCGTGCGGGATTCCGGCGCCGAGGAACAGGGCCTCGCCGGGCTGGAGTCGGACGTGGTTCAGCAACATCGCGGCGATCACACCCGGGTCGCCCGGGTAGTGGTGGGCGAGGCCGGCATAGGGGGCGTAGTCGCCGCCGAGGCGGGCGCAGGCGGTCGCCGTCGCGGTGACCGTGTGCCGCATCTCCTCCGGGTCCGCGGTGAGGATCGCCGTGAGGACCTCGCGCAGGGCGGCTTCCTCGGGGTGTGCGTGGAGGAGGTCGACGTACGGCTTGAGGGAGTCGACGCCGAGGCCGGCGAGCAGGTCGGCGGCGTGCAGCGGGTCGCGGAAGCCGCACAGGCCGTCGAACTCCGTGAGCGCGCAGATCAGTTCGGGCTTGTGGTTGGCGTCCTTGTAGTTGCGGTGCGGGGCGTCCACCGGGATGCCCCGGGTCTCCTCGTCGGCGTAACCCTCCTTCGCCTGCTCCAAGTTGGGGTGCACCTGGAGGGAGAGCGGCGCGCCGGCGGCGAGGATCTTCAGCAGGAAGGGCAGCCGGGGGCCGAACTTCGCCACCGCCTTCGCGCCCAACTCCCGCTCCGGAGCCGCCTCGATGACGTCGACGAGCGTCCCGCGCGCGGTGCGCGAGGGTGCGCCCGGGTGCGCGCCCATCCACATCTCCGCCTGCGGCTCGCCGCTCTGCTCCACACCGAGCAGCTTGGGGATGGCGGTGGTGGAACCCCAGGCGTAGGGGCGGATCGTGTTGTCGAGGCGGTCCATGCGGTTCTCTACCGGTTCTCTCTGCGTACGACTTGGGTATGACGCGGCTTCGCGCCCACGACGCCCCTTGTACGGCGGTCAGGGCTTCGACGACAAGATCAGGCGCCCGAGGCGAGCGCCAGGTAAACGGCGGCGAAATCCGTCATGGCGATCAGCTCCGCGAGGGTCTCCAACTCGCCGCCGTCCTCGGGCTCCAGCTCGCTGATCGGCGTGTCGTGGCTCAGGGCCAGGTCACGGGCGGTCGGGGCGGCGGTGAGGCCGCCGATCGGGCGGTCCCGGAGCAGCACCACGCGTGCGTGCATCACGGGCGCCTCGTCCACGCGGTCGCGGAAGAAGTCGTCCGGGTCGGCGCCGGCGGCGAGCGGTCCGGCCAGCAGGGCGTTGTGCTCGGCGAGCGCCTCGGGCAGTTCGGAGACGAGCGCGGGGCGGCCGGCCAACTCCGCGAGCGCGGCGGCGAATCGGCGGCCCGCCGGGCCCGCCGAGATGCCCTCCGTCCAGATCACCGGGAGCGAGTCGGCGAGTTCGGCGGCGAGGGTCTTCGCGGGGTTGCTGTACGTCGCGACGGCCGGCCCGCAGCGCTCGGCGACCTGGTCGAGGCGGTCGGCGACCTTCGCCAGGGCCTCGGGAGGTGCGCTGAGCAGGCCGGTGCGGTCCAGGAGTGCGAGCAGCGGGGTGAGCAGCGCCCAGAGGACTCCGGGGGCGGAGGCGGCGAGGGGTTCGTCGTCTTCGTAGGGCGCGGTCGCCATCGGTACGAAGAGGCCGTGGGCGCCGTCCACCGCCTCGGTGAGGGGGCTGCGGGACGGGGCCACGGCGACGACGGTGCAGCCGCGGCGGTAGGCCTGCTCGACGAGCAGGGACAGGCCCGGTTCGCTGCCGTCCGGGGTGGTGATCAGCAACAGGTCCACGGAGCCCGCCCAGCCCGGGAGTTCCCAGCGCAGGGCACCGGCCGCGGGGGCCACGCCGGTGGGTGCGAGGCGGGTGACGGGGCTGCCGGCGCCGGCGAGCCTGCCGAGCAGGTCGGCGACACAGGTGGCGGCGGCGCCGGGGCCCGCGATCAGGATGGCGCGGGGGCGGCCGTCCGGCTTCAGGTCCTGGACGCCTGCCTCGGCGGCGTGCCGGGCGGCTGTACGCACCCGAGCGCCGGCCTCGGCGGCACCGCGGAGCAGGGCTCGGCGGTCGGCCTCGGCCAGTGCCTCCGGGGAGTCGAGCAGCGATTCGTCGAGCATGGGCGGCGGCCTCCGATCGCGTCGTCGTCGGTTACGCGGGGTGGCGGGCCTCGTCGACGAGCAGCACGGGGATGCCGTCCCGGACGGGGTAGGCCAGGCCGCAGTCCTCGCCGGTGCAGATCAGCTCGGTGTCCTGCTCCTTGAGGGGGGCGTGGCAGGCCGGGCAGGCCAGGATCTCCAGGAGGCCGGCTTCGAGCGGCATGGGGTGTCCCTTCAGGGGGCGGGTGTCTACGGCGCGGTGCGCGGAGGCGCCTGGTCAGGTTACCGCCGTTGGCACCACGCGCGCGGTGTGGGTGCCGGGCGCCGGCGTCGAGAGCGCACCGCCCGCTGTCAGCCCCTGATGATCCCCAGCACCTCGTCCCGCACCTTCCCCATCGTCGCCTCGTCCCGCGCCTCCGCGTTCAGCCGCAGCAGCGGTTCCGTGTTGGACGGGCGGACGTTGAACCACCAGTCGGCGGAGGAGACGGTGAGGCCGTCGAGTTCGTCGAGGGTCAGGTCGGCCTGGCCCTCGTAGGCGGAGCGGATCGCCGTGAGGCGGCCTTGCTGGTCGTCGACCGTGGAGTTGATCTCGCCGGAGCCCGCATAGCGGTCGTACTGGGCCACGAGGGCTGAGAGCGGACCGTCCTGGCCGCCCAGCGCGGCGAGGACGTGGAGGGCGGCCAGCATGCCCGTGTCGGCGTTCCAGAAGTCCTTGAAGTAGTAGTGCGCGGAGTGCTCGCCGCCGAAGATCGCGCCGGCCTTCGCCATCTCGGCCTTGATGAAGGAGTGGCCCACGCGCGTGCGGACCGGTGTGCCGCCGTTCTCCCTGACGACCTCGGGGACCGACCAGGAGGTGATCAGGTTGTGGATGATCACGCCCGTGCCGCCGTTCCTCGCCAGTTCGCGGGAGGCCACCAGCGCGGTGATCGCGGACGGCGAGACCGGGTCGCCGTGCTCGTCGACCACGAAGCAGCGGTCGGCGTCCCCGTCGAAGGCGATGCCGAGGTCGGCGCCCTCCGCGCGGACGCGTGCCTGGAGGTCGACGATGTTGGCCGGGTCGAGTGGGTTGGCCTCGTGGTTCGGGAAGGTGCCGTCCAGCTCGAAGTACATCGGGACCAGGGTGAGCGGCAGACCGGCAAACACGGTGGGGACCGTGTGGCCGCCCATGCCATTGCCCGCGTCGACGACGACCTTCAGGGGGCGGATGGAGGTCAGGTCGACGAGGCCGCGGAGGTGCGCCGCGTAATCCTCCAACGTGTCCCGCTTCGTGATCGTTCCCGTCGGGCCGGAGACCTCCGGGGCGCCCGAGTCCAGCCAGGACTCGACGAGTTCGCGGATCTCGGCGAGGCCGGTGTCCTGGCCGACGGGGGCCGCGCCCGCCCGGCACATCTTGATGCCGTTGTACTTCGCCGGGTTGTGCGAGGCCGTGAACATGGCGCCGGGCAGGTCGAAGGCGCCCGAGGCGTAGTAGAGCTGGTCCGTGGAGCACAGGCCGATCTCGGTCACGTCGACGCCGCGCGCCGCCGCCCCGCGCGCGAAGGCGGCGGAGAGGCCGGGGGACGAGGGCCGCATGTCGTGTCCGGTCACGATCGCGCGCGCCCCGGTCACCTCGACGAAGGCGGCTCCGAACAGCTCGGCCATCGACTCGTCCCACTGGTCCGGGACGACCCCCCGTACGTCGTACGCCTTCACGAGCTGCGACAGATCAGCAGACACGGCCAACCCTCCAGAAAGTCCCAACGGTCGCCCCAAACTACCCGTCAGGACCGACAGCGCGACGTGCGGCAACCGAGCCTTCCACACACCGTTACCTCAGCTCAGGACGGCAGGGCGTCAACTCCGGGACCGGAAGCGTCAGTTGTCCGGCGAGCGCAGGACCCGCAGATGACCCCGACGGGCGACCTCCATGGGGTCCGCCGTGCGGGCTCCGCCTCCGCCGCCGGCCCCGGCCGCCCGCTCCTGGGGGCGGGCCGCCTCGCGCACGGCGTTGGCAAGCGCTTCCAGGTCGTCGCCGCTCGGGCGGGCCGGAGCGGAGCTGTCGAGCAGCCGGACGACCTCCCAGCCACGGGGCGCGGTGAGGCGCTCGGAGTGCTCGGCGCACAGGTCGTAGCAGTGGGGTTCGGCGTAGGTGGCGAGTGGGCCGAGGACCGCGGTCGAGTCGGCGTAGACGTACGTCAGCGTCGCGACGGCGGGGCGGCCGCAAGCGGTGCGCGAACAGCGACGTACAGGGCTCACGACGTTGGACGGTACCGCACTCTTGAGCGGGCCGCGACGACTCTCCCCCAGGTCACCCCACCGTGTCGAGCTGTGAGACGCCCCACACGCATCTCCGGTAACACGCCGCTGACCTGCACGGACACCCCTTCCCAAGATCTCGAACAGGGTCGAACCCGGTCACCACTCGGCACAAACACCGTCAATTGCCTTGAGAGCGACGGTCTTGGAGACATACGGAATCGAGCCCAACCTTGGCTGGAATGGTCATCCGGCGACATGCCGCACGGAGCGCCCGGCGGCGGGTGGCGTCGGGCGGGCGGACCCGGCGGGGACTACGCTTCACCGGTGATGGAGACCCCCGTACCACCCTCTGCCGCCGGCCCCGGGCCCCGCCGTCGCGATCGACACGGCCGGGGCATGCGCGGCCCGATCGCGCCGCCCCAGGTTCCGCTGGCCGCGAGCCGTGCCGAGGCGTTCGCGGATCTGGTGCAGGACTCCGTGGAGCGCCTGGAGCGACGCTGGCCGCAGTTGGCGGACATCGATTTCCTGGTCCTCGAAGTCCCTCGACTGGGTGGCGCGGGCGAGGGCTGGAACGACGAGTCGGTACCCCTGGGAGGCACGGTCGCCGCCCGTGAAGGGCATCCCGCGCGCGTGGTGATCTATCGGCGGCCGGTCGAGATCCGTACGAAGGGACGCGACGAACGGGCCGCCCTGGTCCACGAGATCGTCGTGGAGCAGGTCGCCGAACTGCTGGGGCTCACCCCGGAGACCGTCGATCCGCGCTACGGGGAGGACTGACCTCCCCGCGCGCGTGCACCATCACCGCTACTTCTGGAGCACCGACAGATCCTCGTCCGCCTGCGGCACCGACACCATCCCCCGGTCGTCGGGCAGCGTCTGGATCGTGAAGCCCGGTACGCCCTCCTCGGTCGCCGACAGGGTGCGGGACGCGTACACCGGGCCGCCCGACTGGGGTTCGACCGTGAGGGCGTAGGTGCCCTTCAGGCCGCTGGGGACCGGGAGTTCGACGTCCTCGGTCGTGCCGGCCTTGATGGTGTACGTCTTCGAGACCGGCGTCCCGCCGCCGCTGCCCGCGGACGCGGTGACCTTGACCGTCGCGGTGCGGGTGGGCGCGACCAGGGACAGCGTGGAGCCCTTGCCGCTGTTGTCGGCGGACGTCGCGCGCGCGCCGACCGGGCCGGCGGCGGGGATGAACGCCGTCTCCTGCTTGCTGCCCTTGCCCCGGACGACCTTCAGCGCGGCGACGACCGGCACGGACTGGTCGGTCGGTGTCAGGACCAGGGAGCCCGGGTCGCCGCGTGTGACGTCGCCCAGGTCGACGGCGGTCGTCATGCCCGCCTTCACGTGCACGGTCTCGTGGCCGGCCGGCGTGATCATCCCCGTGGGCGAGGACAGTCGCACCTTCAGGTCGGCGTCCGAGTCGCCCGGCGTGAAGGCGATCAGCCGCACCGAGGTGGCGTCCTTCGGGATGCCCGGCAGGACCAGGCTGCCGGCCGGGTCGGTGGACGCGGCCAGCCAGTCGCCGCCGAGCTTGGCGTCGAGGGCCTGCACGGAGGCACCGACCCGGCCGCTGCGCACGGTCACGTGCACGGTCAGGTCGGTCTCCTTGTCGTCGGTGAGCGTGGACAGCAGGATCGGCTCACTGGCGTGCGGCTCCACGGTGATGCCCTCGCCCACGGTCGACTTGAGGTCGCCGTCCTTGCCGTAGAGCTCGATGTCGACGACGGCGGCGGAGTCGTCCGGGTTGGTGAGGTGCACGTAGTCGGTGCGGTCGGCGGAGGTGCTGGCGCCCGGGAACCAGAACTCGGTGTCCGGAGCGGTGCAGTTGACGCCCTGGAGGCCGCGTCCGGTGCCCGCGGCGACCTCGGTGGTCTCCTGGACGGTCCAGCCCGGCGCGTACTTGCCCTCGGCGGTGCCGAGCAGCGCGGGCGCGTCGGCGCCGGAGCTGTCGCCGGTGGCCGGGGTGCCGGGGTCCTTGGGTTCCAGGACGGGCTTGGCGGGCTTCTTCTTGCTGCTCGTGCCGTCACCCGACTCCTCGCCCGCGGACTGGAGTTCGGCCTTGCCGCTGCTGTCCGTGCCCGTGGTGACGGGCGTGAAGGACGTGTACGAGGTGTCGGCGAGGTCGGAGGTACTGGGTGCCGGGCAGAGCAGGCTGGTGCGCTCCACGGGCAGCTCCGCGGCCGCCTTGGCGGTGCCGGCGCCGGTCGCGGCCGGTGCGTTCATCTCCGCGAATCCGGTGACGGCGGCGAGCGCGGTCACGCCGACGAGGAAGGACAGGGTGGTGCGGTTCACTGCTGGCTCCCGTCGGGGCGCTCATTGCCGTGCGGTTGCTGCTGCTGGGCCGGGTCGTACGTCGGGTCGTAGGCGGGGTCGTAGTTCGGGTCGTAGCCCTGGTTCTGCGCCTGGTTCTGGTCGTAGCCCTGGTCGTACGTCGGGTCGTAGGCCGGTGCCGGGGGCTGGCCTCCGTAGGCGTACGGGTCGTACTGCTGGCCGCCCTGGTAGGGGTCCGCCTGGTACGACTGGTCGTAAGTGCCCGCCGGGTACTGCTGGTCGGCCTGGTACTGGTCGCCGCCGTAGGTGCCGTACTCGGCGCCCGCGTAGCTCGCGGCATCCCACTCGCCGTAGGACTGCTGCTGCGGGATCGCGGCGACCGCCTCCTCCTCCGGAGGAGGTGTGGTGTTCGAGGCGAAGGCGTCGAACTGACCGGTGTCCGCGGACTCGTCGGTCTCGGTGGCGGACTCGGCCTCCGCCTGGGCGCGCAGGCGGCGGGCCCTGCGGCCCTCGCCGGCGACCGCCTGGGCCGGGATCAGCTCCTCCTCGGGGAGGTCGTCGTCGACGTCACGGCGGCGGCCCGGCAGGGCGAGCACGACGAGGACGAGAGCGAGTGCGCCCTGCGTCCACAGCCAGGCGGTGTGCCCGATCGGGTCGTCGTAGGTGACGTCCAACTTGCCGCCGGAGGCGGGGAGTTGGAAGCCCTGGGCCCAGCCGTCGACCGTGGTGCGGGTGAGCGGCTTGCCGTCCAGGGTGGCTGTCCAGCCCGCGGCGGCGGAGTCGGCGAGGCGCAGCACGCGGCCGGTGGCGCCGGACGGGATCGTGGTGTGGATGTCGACGGGTCCGGCGGCGACGGACTTCGGGGCGGCGCTGCCGGCGACGATGGCCGCGCGGGAGACCTGTGCGTCCACCCGCCACAGGGCGCTGCCGTCGGCCTGGCTGAGGCGGCTGAGGCCGGGGGTGGCGTCCAGGACGCGGCTGACCTCGCGGGGCGCGCCCTTGTGGACGAGGACGTAGCGCACGGCGAAGCCGCCGAGTTCGTCGGCCTGGTCGGCGCCGGAGCCGGCGACGAGGTTGGCGACGACCTTGTCGAGCTTGGTGTTCTCGCCGTCCGTCGCGGCGAACTCGCCGTCGCCCATGCGGGCGCCGGAGCCGCGCACCAGCATGTAGCCGACGCGGGCGGCGGAGTCGCTGTCGAGGACGAGGGTGCGGGCCTGGTCCTGGGTGCCGCTCTCCTCGGCGACGAAGGCGGGGACCTGGGTCGGGTCGCGGCGCTCCAGGGGGCCGTCGGCACCGCGGATCATCCAGCCGGCGGCGACGAGCAGCGGGCCCGCTGCCGAGGCGAAGGCGATCAGCACGGCCACCGGCTGGCGCCAGCCGAAACTCTGCTCGGCGACACGCGCGCGTGCCCCGTCCGCGCCGAGCGCGGCGGCGGCGAGGAGGGCGAGGCCGTAGACGAGGGTGGCGGGGCCGGCCCAGGTGGAGCTGTTGGACAGGGCGGCGAAGACGAGGCCGACCAGGGCGACGCCCCAGGCGGTCCAGATGCCGAAGTTGCGCTCGCTGCGCAGCAGGGCGGCCAGCGCCGCCAGCACGATGCCGATGAGCATCAGGCCGCTGACCGTGCCGGGGCCGCCCGGGCTGGCGCCGAGCAGGTCGAGGGCGGACGCGGACCCGGAGCCGTACTCCAGACCGGCCTGCTGGAAGAAGCCGAACGGGAGCAGCGTCAGCGACCAGGGCGCCAGGATCAGCAGCGGGGTGCCGAACTGGGCCAGGAAACGCAGGCCGTAGGCGGTGATGTCGCCCCTGCGGACGGCCAGCAGGGCGATGCCGAGGATCAGCGCGATGGGCCAGATGATCGGCGTGAAGGCGGTGGTGACCGTCAGGAGCAGGGCGTAGGCCCAGGTGGCTCGCCAGCTTCCTCGGGCGCCCGAGGAGTGCGTGAGGCCGCTGGCGGCGATGCCCGCGCGGGCGATCAGCGGGAGCAGCACGGCGAGTACGGCGGTGCCGATGCGGCCGCCCGCGAGGGCGCCGGTGGCGGCGGGCAGGAAGGCGTAGACAACGGCCGCCCACGCGCGCAGGAGGCGCGATTCGACGAGCGGTCGGGAGGCGAAGTAGGCGGTGAAGCCGGCCAGCGGCACCGAGGCGACCAGCAGGACCGTGACCGCGAAGCCGGTGGAGCCGAAGAGCAGCGAGGAGAGCATCGCGACGAGCGCGAGGTACGGCGGCGCGGACGGGGTGCCGCCGACGCCGACCGGGTGCCAGGAGTCCAGGAAACGGGCCCAGAGCTCGCTGGAGTCGCCGGGCGCCGGCAGCATCGCGCCGCCGGTGAGCGCACCGCCGCCGAGCAGGCCGCGGCAGGCGACGAGGGAGACGAACAGCAGCACCAGGAACAGCACCGGGCCGGGCTTGCGGGCGATGCGCTTCACGCGCGCGAACTGCTCGATCTCCAGGAAGTCCGCGTCGTCGCCACCGGGTCCGGACTCGACCGCGCCGCCGTGCCGGCCGGCCCCGGAGGTGATCTCGGGGTCGGAGGTGTCGACGAAGCTGGCGGCGGCCTGCTCGAAGGTGGCCCGCAGGGTCGCTCCGGGCGGCGGGAAGAGCGGCCGCAGCTCCGCCTTGTCGATCTGCGGGGTGCCGCGCCTGCGCCGCCCGGCGATGATCCGCTCGGGGCGCAGCAGGGTCCCCAGGAGGCCGCGGATCTCGTCGAGGGCCTGTCCGGGGACCTTGCCGACGAGATAGGCGAGGGTGCGCAGCACGGTGCCGACGACGACCCTGACGAAGACCCAGGGCAGCACGCCCGTACGGCTGTTGACGAGCAGGGTGTAGACGGCGCCGGCCTTGTCGACCTTGTGCGGGGAGGCGACGGTGCGGCCCGCGCAGTCGACGGCACGGCGCTCGCGCGAGGCCGCCTCGGCATGCCGTACGACCGCCTCGGGGGCGACCAGGACGCGATGGCCGGCGGCGGTGGCGCGCCAGCACAGGTCGACGTCGTCGCGCATCAGGGGCAGCCGGCGGTCGAAGCCGCCGAGTTCGTCGAAGACGTCGCGTCGGACGAGCATGCCGGCGGTGGAGACGGAGAGCACGGGCCGTACGTGGTCGTGCTGGCCCTGGTCCTGTTCGCGGCGGTCGAGGCCGGTCCAGCGGCGGCCGGAGTGGGCGATGGTGACGCCGACCTCCAGGAGCTGCCGGCGGTCGTACCAGCCGCGCAGCTTGGGGCCTACGACGGCCACGTCCTCGCGGCCCAGTTCGTACTCCTGGTCGACGACCCGCAGCAGTTGCGCCAGGGCGTCCGGTTCCGGGGCGGAGTCGTCGTGCAGCAGCCACAGCCACTGGACGGGCTCGCCGTGCGGGAGTTCCGGCATGTCGTAGGCGTCGTCGCGCCACGTGCGCGTGACGGGGTCCCAGCCGCTGGGGCGCTTCAGATACGGCAGTTCGTCCGGGGTCAGCAGGGGCGCGGTGCGGTTGGCCTCCTCGACGGCCTGGCCGAAGCCGGTGCGCCGGGCGAGGTGGAGCACGCGGTCGGCGCCGAGGGCGTCGGTGACGAGCTGGGCGGAGTCGTCCGCGCTGCCGGTGTCGGCGGCCATGACGCTCTGCACGGGGCGCTCCTGGCCGAGCAGCCCGGCGAGCGCGTCGGGCAGCCAGCGGGCGCCGTCGTGGGAGACGAGCACCGCGGTCACCACGTGACGCGGGAACTCAGGAGTGGCAGCGTCGTGTTGGGCTGCCGTGTGGCTGTGCACGGACATCGAGGTACGGGCCCCGGTTCGGTGGACTGCGGTGGACTCCCGCGTCCCGAGGGGACAGCGGTACGTCTCGGACGAGCGCCCACACTATCGGCTGGGCATGGCGACGGCCCGCCGCCTGTGGACAACCCAGTCGCGACGGGCCGTTCAGTACGTCCCGAGGTGTGCCGTCCGGTCCGGACGTCCGGTTCAGACGGCGGCCTTCTTCAGCCGGCGGCGTTCCCGTTCGGACAGGCCGCCCCAGATGCCGAAGCGTTCGTCGTTGGCAAGGGCGTATTCGAGGCACTCGGAGCGGACCTCGCAGGCGAGGCAGACCTTCTTGGCCTCGCGGGTGGAGCCGCCCTTCTCGGGAAAGAAGGACTCGGGGTCGGTCTGGGCGCACAGCGCGCGCTCCTGCCAGCCGAGTTCCTCGTCCGCGTCGTCGACCAGCAGTTGCTGCACCAGCTCGGTCATGTGCGCCCCTCGTCTGTCTTTCGCGTCCCCGTGGTGTGGCCGTTACCGATGTCGGCTGAACGACACGAGTGAAATTACAAGTGTGCTGCTCCGGGCGAGTCAAGCTGAGATCTGCTATTGGGCCCCTTATTCACTCTGCGGAACCAAGGCCTAGCGGAAAGTGTTCAAATCGGCATAAACCTTGACAGGCAGAGGAGACCCTCGTGGGCCTCCTACCCCGGGACGGAGCCTGTACGGGGGAGGACGCGCAGGAGTTCGATCTCGTTCCACCGGGGTTTGTGCGCCCGGTTGTGCGCCATGTGTCCCGGTAGGCTCCTGAACAAACCTTTCATCTCCGAGATGAACCGGATGAGGTGAAACATGTCCACATGGCGAGCGTCGAGTTGACAGTGCGGGTGTGAACCGCTGTCCTTGTGGGCATGCTCGCGAACTCGGCACTCACCTCGACCCGCTCTGCCGGGTCCCTCGGTGCTGCCCACGCTCGCTGTAGCTGTTGTTGCTGTTCCGGCTGTTGAGCCCCCCGCGCTCCGGCCCCACCAGCCTGTCTGTTTGGTGACACCCAGCCCCCGCCGTTACTTCTTACGCCGAGGAACCACCGCACCCCCATGAACAGCGACAGCGACCTTCAGATCGCCGGCGACATCCTCGAAGTCCCGCACCTCCTCCAGGCCCCGCGCGAACACCCGGCCACCGTCGCCGAGTTCGTCGGCCTGGCACATTCCGTCGCCGCCGACCGCGCCCAGTGGGAACACCTCGTCGAGTACGACGCGACGACCCGCTGGTACCACCGGCTGCGCACCGGACCCGGCTACGAGGTGTGGCTGCTGTCCTGGGTGCCCGGACAGGGCAGCGGACTCCACGACCACGGCCGCTCCTCCGGAGTGCTGACCGTCCTGGACGGCACCCTGACCGAGCGCACCGAGCAGGGCACGAGCGCGCTGGGGGCGGGCGCGCAGCGGGTGTTCGCGCCGGGGTACGTCCACGAGGTCGTCAACGACACCTTCGAACCGGCCATAAGCCTGCACGTCTACTTCCCCGGCCTCACCGAGATGCCGATGCACACCGCGTGCGCGAGGCGCACCGGGGCGGAACCCGTGGATGCCGTGACTGCCTGACGCGTTGTCGTACCCGCCTGCAAGACTTGGCCCCATGCGCATTGTGGTTCTGGCAGGCGGTATCGGTGGTGCCCGGTTCCTGCGCGGTCTCAAGCAGGCCGTGCCGGACGCGGACATCACGGTGATCGGCAACACGGGGGACGACATCCACCTCTTCGGGCTGAAGGTCTGTCCGGACCTCGACACGGTGATGTACACGCTCGGCGGCGGCATCAACGAGGAGCAGGGCTGGGGTCGGGCCGACGAGACCTTCCACCTCAAGGAGGAGCTCGGGGCGTACGGGGTCGGGCCGGAGTGGTTCGGGCTCGGCGACCGGGACTTCGCCACGCACATCGTGCGGACCCAGATGATCGGTGCCGGCTTCCCGCTGAGCGCGGTGACCGAGGCGCTGTGCGACCGGTGGCAGCCCGGGGTGCGGCTCATCCCCATGACGGACGACCGCGTCGAGACCCATGTCGCCGTCGAGGTCGACGGCGAGCGCAAGGTGATCCACTTCCAGGAGTACTGGGTACGGCTGCGCGCGGCGGTCGCCGCCGAGGCGGTCGTGCCGGTCGGGGCCGAGCAGGCCAAGCCCGCGCCCGGCGTCCTGGAGGCGATCGCGGAGGCGGACGTCATCCTCTTCCCGCCGTCCAACCCGGTCGTCTCCGTCGGCACCATCCTCGCCGTGCCCGGAATCCGTGAGGCGATCGCGGACGCCGGAGTGCCGGTGGTCGGCCTCTCCCCCATCGTCGGGGACGCGCCCGTGCGCGGGATGGCCGACAAGGTACTCGCGGCGGTGGGCGTGGAGTCCACGGCCACGGCGGTGGCCGAGCACTACGGCTCGGGGCTGCTCGACGGCTGGCTCGTCGACACCGTGGACGCGGCCGCCGTAGCGGATGTCGAGGCGGCGGGCATCCGCTGCCGGGCCGTACCGCTGATGATGACCGACACCGAGGCGACCGCGCGGATGGCGCGGGAGGCGCTGGCGTTGGCGGAGGAGGTGCGGGCGGCATGAGCGAAGTGCCATCGGCGGAGGGTTACCGGGTCTGGGCGGTGCCCGGGATGCCGGAGGTCGCGGCGGGCGACGACCTCGCCAAGCTGATCGCCGCGGCCGAGCCCGGGCTCGTCGACGGGGATGTGCTGCTGGTCACCTCGAAGATCGTGTCCAAGGCGGAGGGGCGGATCGTCGAGGCGGCCGACCGGGAGGCCGCGATCGACGCCGAGACGGTGCGGGTCGTGGCGCGGCGCGGTGCCCTGCGGATCGTGGAGAACCGGCAGGGGCTGATCATGGCCGCCGCCGGCGTCGACGCCTCCAACACCCCTGCCGGGACTGTGCTGTTGCTGCCCGAGGACCCGGACGCGTCCGCACGGGTGATCCGCGACGGGCTGCGGGACGCGCTCGGCGTCACCATCGGCGTCGTCGTCACCGACACCTTCGGGCGGCCCTGGCGCACGGGGCTCACGGACGTCGCGATCGGCGCCGCCGGGGTGCGTGTGCTGGACGATCTGCGCGGGGGCACGGACGCGTACGGCAACCCGCTCAGCGCGACGGTCGTGGCCACGGCCGACGAACTCGCCGCCGCCGGTGACCTGGTCAAGGGCAAGGCCGCCGGGCTGCCGGTCGCCGTGGTGCGCGGGCTGCCGCACGTCGTGACCGCCGAGGACGAGGGTCCCGGCGCTCGGGCCGTGGTGCGCGGCGGCCGCGACGACATGTTCCGGCTCGGGACGTCGGAGGCGGTACGGGAGGCGGTGACCCAGCGCCGTACGGTACGGGCCTTCACCGACGAGCCGGTCGACCCCGGTGCCGTACGACGGGCCGTGGCCGCGGCGGTGACCGCGCCGGCGCCGCATCACACGACGCCGTGGCGGTTCGTGCTGCTGGAGTCCGCGGCCTCGCGGGCCGCGCTGCTGGACGCGATGCGGGACGCGTGGATCGCGGATCTGCGGCGGGACGGGAAGAGCGAGGAGTCCATCGCGAAGCGGGTGCGGCGCGGGGACGTGCTGCGCGCGGCGCCGTATCTCGTCGTGCCGTGTCTCGTCATGGACGGATCGCACACATACGGGGACGCGCGGCGGGACGGGGCCGAGCGGGAGATGTTCGTGGTGGCCGCGGGGGCCGGCGTGCAGAACTTCCTGGTGGCGCTGGCCGGCGAACGGCTGGGGTCGGCCTGGGTGTCGTCGACGATGTTCTGCCGGGACGTCGTGCGGGAGGTGCTGGGACTGCCGGCGGGGTGGGATCCGATGGGGGCGGTGGCGGTGGGGCACGCGGCGGAGGAACCGCGGGCTCGGGGGGAGCGGGATGCGGGAGCGTTCATCGAGATCCGGTGAGATTCGATGACCATTCCTCGGGTGCGCCTACCCTCGTAGGACTTCTCCGGCTTCCCTAGGACCTCATTCGTGTCAGGACGTTTCGCTCAGCGGCCCACCCGTACGACTGTGCGGGGCGGGCATGTCGTGGTGCCCGGGGGTGTGCCTCGGCAGGTCGCGGAGGCCGGGCGGGTGCGGACCTGGGTGCCGGACGGGGTGCTTGATCTCGGGCTGGTGCTCGGGCCGTTGCGGCGGGGGCCCGGGGATCCCACGTTCCGGGCGGACGCGGACGGGTCCGTGTGGCGGGCCAGTCTCACGCCGGCGGGGCCGGGGACGCTACGGGTGTCCGCTCGCGGGGGTGAGGTGCGGGGGGAGGCCTGGGGGCCGGGCGCGGAGTGGCTGTTGGAGCGGTTGCCGGAGTTGCTCGGCGCCGCGGACGATCCTTCCGCGTTCGTGCCTCGGCATCGGCTGGTGGCGGTGGCTCAACATCGGCGGCCGGGGCTGCGGTTGACGCGTACCGGGCTGGTGCTGGAGTCGTTGATCCCGTCCGTGCTGGAGCAGAAGGTGACGACCGACGAGGCGTATCGGGCCTGGCGGTTGCTGGTAAGGAAGTTCGGGTCGCCGGCGCCGGGGCCCGTCGGCGGCCGGATGTTCGTGATGCCGGCGCCGCGTGCGTGGGCGTTGATTCCGTCCTGGGAGTGGCACCGGGCCGGGGTCGACGACAAGCGGGCCTCGACGATTCTGCGTGCGGTACGGGTCGCCGCGCGGCTGGAGCAGGCGGTGTTCATGTCGGCGGAGGATGCGCGGGCTCGGTTGGAGGTGGTGCCGGGGGTGGGGGTGTGGACGTCCGCGGAGACCGTACAGCGGAGTCATGGGGCGGCGGATGCGGTGACCGTGGGGGATCTGCATCTGCCGGGGATCGTGGGGTGGGCGTTGGCCGGGGATCGGGACGCGGACGACGCGGTGATGTTGTCGCTGCTGGAGCCGTATGCGGGGCAGCGGCATCGAGCGGCTCGGTTGATCCTGCTGAGCGGGAGGACTCCTGCGCGACGGGCGCCGAAGATGCCACGCGGGGACATCGGGAAGTTGTGAGCCGGCGGGGCTCCGCCCCCGGACCCCAGCTCTGTGCCACCCACCACCCGACTCGGTTTTCAGTAGCCGATCGTGAAGCGCCGCTGCACGGAACGAGGCAGCTCCGCCTCGTCGATCAAGGCGACCGCCGCGTCCTCGGCCGAGATGCGGCTCCGGCCGTCGGCGTCCAGTACCGGCTGGTCGCCGCCGACTCGGAAGCGCCCGGTGCGCTCGCCGGGGGCGATCTCCTCCGCGGGGCTGAAATAGGTCCACAGCCGGTTGGAGGTCCGCAGGACATCGAGGGCCGCCCGGTGGCCGCGTATCGCCGCGGTGTATTCGCGAGGCAGTCCCAGCCGGTCGAGGGTCGGGTGCAACAGGTCGTCGGAGTCGGCGCGCACCACTCCCGGTTCGGTCTCCAGACTGCCGGCTCCGCCGATCACGATGAGCCGGGTGCGCGGCCGGCTCTCGAGCGCCTTCAACAGGGCTCGCGCGGCCCTCTCGTAGACGGTCGGGTCGGCGATCGAGCGCCGCACGGTGTCCCCGAGGTCCTTGGCCGCGTTGCCCGGCTGGAATCCGCTGATCAGCACGTCGAGGCCGGGCAGGGCGACGGCGATGCTCGCCGGGTCGAGGACGTCGACACTCGCCCAGGTGATGCCGTCCCGGCGCTCGTCCCGTTGCGCCGGGGCGGCGTCCCGGCTGAACGCCCTGACCTGGTGGCCCCGGTCGAGGGCCTCGGTGACGACCCGGCTGCCGATGGTCCCGGTGGCTCCGATGACTCCGATGTGCATGGTTCTCCCCTGTTGCATGCGGACGCGTGGCACGAAGGCGAGGTAACGCCGTGCGAAAACTATACGCCGTGAAGTTACCGCACGGGTGTAATTAAATTGACGCTGTAAAGTGCTCGCTGTGACAGTCACGGGCAGCAGAGGACGGCGCGAGCGCCTAAGGGTCGAGACCACGGCCGAGATCAAGAGCGTGGCGCTTGCTCTGATGGCCTCGGGCGGGCCGGACGCCATCACCCTGCGGGCCATCGCCCGCGAGATGGGCATGACGGCGAACGCCATCTACGGCTACTTCGCTACCCGGGACGACCTGGTCACCGTCCTCGTCAACGACGTGTACACCGCCCTGGCCGACGCCGTGGACACCGCCTGGGCGGCCACCACCGACGCGGATCCCGCCGTCCGCATCGAGGCATGGGCCAATGCCTTCCGGCGCTGGGCGCTGGTGAACCCCCAGGGCTTCCGGCTCATCTACGGCGATCCCGTGCCCGGCTACCAGGCGCCCGAAGGAGGCCCCGCCCCGGACGCCGCGCGCCGGGTCTGCACCGGACTCACCGCACTCGCGGCAGCCGCCTGGCCCCACGCGCGGCACCGCTACGAGGACAGCGCCTTCGACTGGTCCGACTTCGACCCCGGGCTCCTCGACAAGGTGCGCCCCGCCTTCCCCGACCTGCCGCCCGCGGCCGTCGCCCTCGCGCTGCGCATCTGGGGGCACCTGCACGGCCTAGTGTCACTGGAGGTCTACGGCCATCTGCGCACCCAGACGATCAGCCCGGAGAAGCTCTTCGGGGAGGAACTCGCCCAGCTCGTACGGACATTGGGCATCCCGCGTCGGCACTGAGCGCCCGGACCGGCCACCCGAAACGCCGACGCGCTTCGCCCACTCCCCTACTGATCCGAAGAAAACCGCACAGCCCCCGCCGGAATCCGCGCATCGCACCACACCCGCATACCGTCCCGGAGTTCGTTGTCGGCGCCGATGATCGCGCCGTCGCCGATGACCGTGCCGGTGAGGATGGAGCGTTCGCCTACTCGGGCTCGGGTGCCGATGAGGGAGTCGGTGATGACGGCGCCGGGTTCGATGACGGCGCCGGGGAGGATCGTCGAGCCGGAGACGCGGGCGCCCTCCGCCACGGACGCGCCCTCGCCCACCACCGTGCCGCCCGTCAGCTTGGCGTCGGGGGCGACGCGGGCCGTGGGGAGGACCAGGCGGTCGCCGCAGCGGCCGGGGATCGCGGGGGACGGGGCGCGGCCCAGGACCAGGTCCGCCGAGCCGCGGACGAAGGCCGCGGGGGTGCCGAGGTCCAGCCAGTACGTCGAGTCCACCAGGCCCTGGAGGTGGGCGCCGGCAGCCAGGAGCCCTGGGAACGTTTCGCGTTCTACCGAGACCGGGCGGCCTGCCGGGATCGTGTCGATGATCGAGCGGCGGAAGACGTACGCCCCCGCGTTGATCTGGTCGGTGACGATCTCCTCGGGGGTCTGGGGCTTCTCCAGGAAGGCCAGGACGCGGCCCGTGTCGTCGGTGGGGACGAGGCCGTAGGCGCGGGGGTCCGTCACCTTCGTGAGGTGGAGGGAGACGTCCGCGCCCGTCGTCTCGTGGGTATCCACCAGCGCCCTGATGTTCAGGCCCGTGAGGATGTCGCCGTTGAAGATCAGGACCGGGTCCTCGGGGCCCGAGTGCAGGCGCGAGGCCACGTTGCGGATCGCGCCGCCCGTGCCGAGGGGCTCGTCCTCCGTGACGTACTCGATGTGGAGGCCGAGGGACGAGCCGTCGCCGAAGTACGGTTCGAACACGTCCGCCAGATAGGAAGTGGCCAGGACGATGTGGTCCACGCCCGCCGCTCTCGCTCTCGCCAACTGATGCGTGAGGAACGGCACCCCCGCCGCCCTGACCATCGGCTTCGGGGTGTGCACCGTGAGCGGGCGCAGCCGGGTGCCCTTGCCGCCGACCAGAAGGATCGCTTCTGTCACCTGTCGTCTCTGCTTCCTGCCGGGACCGGCCGAACTGACTGTTCAATTTCGGCCGGCCAGTGTATGCAGACCGTGCACGTGTCCCGCGGATCCTCCCCCGGCTCCCTGTCAGCGACCCTGGTACCGGGCCGACGTGGAGCGGGCCGAGCCGAGTTTGCCGTAGAGCTGCCGTCCTGGGCAGTCCGTGGCGTATCCGTCCCGATGTCCGGAGATCACGTTGAGTCGTACGTTCTTCCCTTTTCGGTAGAGATTGCCACCCCCGGACTTCAGGTATGTCTTGCCGCGCGGATTGGCTCCGTAGAGTCCGAGCTTCCATGCGGTGAGCCGGGCGATGGCCTTCACTGCCGCCGAGGACGGTTTGGCGCTGCCGAAGGTTCCGAGGACGGCGATCCCCATGCTGTTGGTGTTGAAACCGAGAGTGTGGGCGCCCAGGACCGCCTTGGCCACTCCCCCGGCGCGGCCCTCGTAGATGGTTCCGCACTTGTCGACGAGGAAGTTGTAGCCGATGTCGCGCCAGCCGCTGCTCCTGACGTGGTAGCGGTAGATACCGCGAATGACGGAAGGCGCTTGCGAGCAGCGGTAGTTGTTGCCGGTGGCGGTGTGGTGCACGAAGGCCGCCTTGACCTTCTTCGTGTACACGAAGCCCTTCTCCCGCAGCTTCTCGTCGGCGCCCCAGCCGCGCCGGGTGACGATACGCGGGCGCGGGCCGATGTACGGCTGCGCCTTGAAGCGCAGGGCGACCAGTTCGCGTTCCGTGGCCCGCCTGCTCAGTGCCGGGACCTCGGTGGCGCCCAGCGGGACCAGGTCGGTGTTGGCCGCCGACGCTTCGACCGTCTCCTCGGTGAGCGGTGCGGCGGCGCCGTCGGTGGCCGCCCGGGCACCTGCGGGCGGGGGGTCCGCGCCCGGGTCGACGAGTTCGAGGTGCAGGCCTGCGGGCAGAGCCGCCTCATTCCCTACGGCCCGTGTCGTGCCCGTGTCCGCTCGTACGCGTACGTCCACTCCATCCGAGTCGCCCACCCACAGCGGTGCCGTGGAGCCGTGGACGTGGCCCGAGTCGCGCTCGGCGGTGCCGGGGTCGGCGCCGTGGTCCTCGTTGTGGGTGTCGACGTCCTGCCAGCCGGACCACTTGCCGGTGCCGGTGGCGCGGGTGCGGACCTGGACGCGGCCGCGGAGCGCGGTGTCCGGGTCGTCCCAGATCACGCCGACGAGGGAGAAGCGGTGGACGTCGTCGCGGGTGAGGCCCTGTTCGGGGGCCGCACCCAGGGTGCGGTCGCGGGTTCGGGGGACGAGGGGCAGCGACTGGGTGCTGCCGGGGAGGTCCGGTGCGACGGTCATCGACGCGGATCGCGCGCCGTTCGCCGACGGCGCCGCCGGCGCCACCGGTGCCGCGACGGCGGGCAGGGAGAGCGGGAGGGCCAGTGCGGCGGCGCAGGTGACGCCGATCGAGGAAGCAAGGAATCCACGCATGCCCCTGACTCTGGACATAGTCATACATATCTGTCCATCCGGGAATTGACGGACCGTCGGCTCCCGTTCGTCCGAACCGGTGGTCCGGCGCCGGGTGCGGGGACGGGCCGCGCCGGGCGCCCGCGTACGCTTGCGCGGATGAACGCCACCGATCGCACCCCTGCCGACCTGCTGCGTTCCGCGCTCGCCGCGGATCCCGGCCGCCCCCTGGTGACCTTCTACGACGACGCCACGGGGGAACGGGTCGAATTGTCCGTGGCCACCTTCGCCAATTGGGTGGCCAAGACCGCGAACCTGCTCCAGGGGGACCTCGGCGCGGGACCCGGCGACCGGGTCGCGTTGCTGCTTCCCGCGCACTGGCAGACGGCGGTGTGGCTGCTGGCGTGTTCGTCCGTGGGGGCCGTCGCCGACATGGGAGGCGATGCGGCTTCGGCGGACGTGGTCGTGAGTGGGCCCGAGTCGCTGGAGGCGGCGCGGGCCTGCGGCGGGGAGCGGGTCGCTCTTGCCCTGCGGCCGCTCGGAGGGCGGTTTCCGCAGACTCCGGCCGGGTTCGTCGACTACGCGGTGGAGGTGCCGAGCCAGGGGGACCGGTTCGTGGCGTTCTCGCCGGTCGATCCCGAGGAGCCGGCGCTGATCGTGGCGGAGGCGGAGTTCACGGGGGCGGAGGTCGTCGAACGGGCTCGGGTCGACGGGGACGCGGGGGCCCGGGTGCTGTCGGGGCTGTCGTACGACACGTGGGAGGGGTTGTGCGCGGGGTTGTACGGGCCGCTCGCCACCGGGGGGTCCGTGGTCCTGTGCCGGAATGCGGGGCAGTTGAGCGAGGACGCGTTGGCCAAGCGGGTCGAGAGTGAGCGGGTGAGTGTTACGCGCCGCTGAGGCGGAGCCGAACGCCGACACTGCCCCGCGCCCCTCGGCCGGGCCCACTCACCCGAGTGGAGTAGCACCAGCCGCCTCCCCACCCCATCCACGCCATGGTCGTAGAAGGAGTGGAACCCGGCCGTGAGGGGTGGACCGCACGTGTTCGACGACACCGCAGGAGGCGTTCTCGGGCCGGGCGCGGGGGCCTCCGCGTCCGGGCCGGGGCTCATACGTCGGCGGCGTCGGCGGTGGCTGCGATGGTCGGCGGCCGGGGTAGGGGCGCTCGTCGTGGCGGCGGCCGGGGGTGCGTGGGCCGTGTACGCGAAGCTCGACTCGAACATCACGCCGGACGACGCCGCCGCCGCGGAATTGGCCCGCTACGACAAGGAGCGGCCGACCTCGCTGGTGAAGGGGGCGCAGAACATTCTGCTGATCGGGTCCGACTCCCGGTCGGGGGACGGGAACGCGGAGTACGGGCGGGACTCGGGGACCGAGCGGTCGGACACGACGATCCTGCTGCATCTGGCGGCCGACCGGCGCAGCGCCACCGCCGTGTCGCTGCCGAGGGACCTGATGGTGGATGTGCCGGAGTGTCTGCGGACGGACGGCACGCGGACCGAGCCGATGTTCTCGATGTTCAACTACGCGTTCCAGGTGGGGGGTTCGGGGTGCACGATCCGAACTGTCGAGAAACTGACGGGAGTTCGGATCGACCATCACATGGTGGTGGACTTCCACGGGTTCAAGGACATGGTGGATGCCGTGGACGGGGTGCAGGTGTGCCTCAAGGAGCCCATTCGCGACAAGGCCGCCAAACTGAAGCTGCCGGCGGGGCGGGTGACCCTCGACGGGGAGCAGGCGCTCGGGTACGTACGGGCGCGGAAGTCGCTGGGCAACGGCAGTGACACCGATCGGATGGACCGTCAGCAGGGGTTTCTGGGCGCGCTGGTCAACAAGGTGCGGAGCGATGACGTGCTGTTCAATCCGGCGAAGTTGTATCCGGTGCTGGACGCGGCCACCTCGTCGCTGACGACCGATCCGGATCTGGCGAATCTGCGCGGGCTGTACGAACTGGTGCGCGGCTTGCGGAACATCCCTACCGAACATGTGCAATTCCTCACCGTTCCACGGGAGTCGTACATCTACAACGCGAATCGCGACCAGCTCGTGGAGCCCGAGGCCGAAAAGCTGTTCGCCCGACTGCGGGAGGACGCGCCGGTCGCGGTGACGCGGGAAGTTCCACCGGATTACGGCACAAACACCCGTAATACGACGTCCGGTTCGGGGGCCACGCCCGCGCCGACGTTCCACGGGAACACCGCCGCCGAGGACACCTGCGGGTGAAGCGCGCACCAAGTCGACGAACTTCTGTTCCGAAAAATAGGACGGATTGACCGGTTGTAGGGACGTGCAATTTGTCACCGCAGTCACTTCACGCTCAACTGGCCGGATAGTGTGAGCGATCCGGTGTGCTTGCGCACCGGATGAACGAGACCCGAGCGCCTGGAGGGGGAAGGCGCCGCGTGGCCCCGACGGAGGATTCGGTAAACCGTGGACGCGCAAGGCCGTGGGCGGGCGGACAACATCGACCCCGCAGACCAGTGGGTACTCAATCCGAACACTGGCGAATACGAACTGCGACTGACTCCTTCCACACCGCAGTCAGCGGTGCCGGGGCCCCGTAGACCCACCGCGTACAACCGCAGTGTGGCGCCGGGGCGGGAGACGACACCCCGGATCCCGGAGCCGGAGGTTCCGGGGCCGCGCAGACGGCGGGGCGCGCCCGAGGAGCCGCCCGGGCGGCGCGGGCGCCGGCCGGTGAAGAAGAAGGCCAAGGGCAAGAAGGTCCTGATGTGGACCGGGGGCGGGCTGGCCTTCACGCTGGTCGCCGTGGCCGGATGCGGCTACCTGTACATCAAGCACCTCAACGACAACATCACGGCCGTCTCCGACGACGGCGCCAGCACCGGTGGCTTCAGCAAGGGCAAGGCCATCAACCTGCTGGTGATCGGCACCGACAAGCGCACCGGCGCGGGCAACGAGGGCTACGGCGACGCCGGCAGCGTCGGCCACGCGGACACCACGATCCTGCTGCACGTGTCCAAGGACCGCTCGAACGCGACCGCGCTCAGCATCCCCCGTGACCTGATCACCGACGTCCCGGACTGCCAGACGGCCCAGTCGGACGGCACGTCCAAGGTCATCCCGGGCACGACGAGCGTCCGCTTCAACACCAGCCTCGGCCAGGACGGCCGTACCGCAAGCTGCACCGTGCGGACGGTCACCGAGCTGACCGGGATCCAGGCCGACGACTTCATGGTGGCCGACTTCAACGCCGTGAAGACGCTGACCGACGCGGTCGGCGGGGTCCAGGTCTGTCTGGCCAAGGACATCGACGACTCGGACTCGCATCTGAAGCTGTCCAAGGGCACGCACAACCTCTCGGGCGAGCAGGCGCTGGCCTTCGTGCGGACCCGGCACTCGGTGGGCTTCGGCGGTGACCTGAGCCGGATCACGCTCCAACAGCAGTTCCTCAGCGCGCTGATGCGGAAGCTGAAGTCCAACTCCACGCTCACCAGCCCCTCGAAGATGCTGAAGCTGGCCGAGGCCGGCACCAAGGCGCTGACCGTCGACGACAACCTCGACTCCATCGGCAAGCTGAAGGACCTCGGTCTCGAGCTGGGCAAGCTCAACCCGAAGAACCTGACCTTCACCACCGTGCCGGTCGTCGACAACCCGGCGGAGAAGACCCCGGTGACCGTCGTCCTCAACAACACGACCGCCCCACAGGTCTTCTCGTTGATCAAGAGCGACACCTCCTTCACCGCGGTCAAGCAGAAGGCCGCCAAGGAGAAGGCCGCAGTCGCCGCCCGGCTCAAGGGCACCAAGTCCGCCGCCTCCGCGGTGCGGGTGCGGATCCTCAATGGAGGGGCCGTCGCCGGCAGCGCACAGGAAACTCTTACGTGGCTGCAGAATGATGAGGGCGTGCTCAAGTCCGAGAACGCGGGCAACGCTCCGGCGGCGCTCGCGAAGACGACCCTCGAGTACGCACCCGACCAGGCGGACCAGGCTCGCAGGCTCGCCGCCATCATGGGCCTCTCGGGGTCCGCGATGAAGCCGGGCAAGAGTGTGGAGAACTCCCAGGGGCTGCCGGCGATGACGCTGACCCTGGGCAAGGACTTCAAGGGAGCCGGCGTCCCGCTCACCTCGACCGCGGGGTCGACGCCCGCCGGCGTCCAGAAGTCCACCGCGGACAAGGTTGAGTGCGCCAAGTAGGTGACCACACGGGTCCGTTCCGCGTCTAACAGGGCGCGGGGCGGACCCGTGTGTCAGCAGGGCGCGGTGTGGGAGGGGTGGGGACTTGACTCAGAGCGTGCGTGGGGAGGTGCCGGCGGTTGAGGACACGATGTCGCTCACGCCGGCCGACGGGAAGAGACCGCCGGGCGATGCGGAGGGCAGACGCAAGGGCCGCAGACGCCGGGCTTTGCGCTGGTCGGCGATCGTCCTCGCGGTGGTCATAACCGGGACGGCCGGCGCCGGATACCTGTACTACGAGCACCTCAACCACAACATCAAGAAAGACCCCCTGAACATCGGGGACGAGAAGGACAGGGCGGCCGAGTCCAAGGCCAACGCGGCCGGGCAGAAGCCGTTGAACATCCTGCTGATCGGTTCGGACGCGCGGGACTCCGCGGAGAACCAGAAGCTCGGCGGCGCGAAGGACACCTTCAACACAGCGCCCCGGGCCGACGTACAGATGCTGCTGCACGTCTCGGCGGACCGCACCAACATGTCGGTGGTGAGCATGCCGCGCGACACCCTGACGGACATCCCCAAGTGCACGGACCCGGACACCGGCAAGACGTACGCGGCCGAGACGGACGTCATCACGAACGACTCGCTGGGCCGCGGCGGCCCCGGCTGCACGGTGGCGACCTGGGAGAAGCTGACCGACATCCACATCGACCACTTCATGATGGTCGATTTCGCGGGTGTGGTGTCGATGGCGGACGCGATCGGCGGGGTGCCGGTCTGTGTGGACGCCAACATCTACTCGCACACCTCCTCCGGCAAGGGCTCCGGCCTGAAGCTGAAGAAGGGCACGACGTCGGTGAAGGGCAAGCAGGCCCTGCAGTGGCTGCGTACGCGCTACGGCTTCGAGGACGACACGGACATCGCCCGGACCAAGGCGCAGCACCAGTACATGAACTCGATGGTCCGCCAGCTGCGCGAGAACGCCACGCTGAGCAATCCGACCAGGCTGCGCAGCCTCGCCGAGACGGCCACCAAGGCGCTCACGGTCGACAATGGTCTCGGGACCGTGGCCAAGCTCTACGACCTGAGCAAGGAACTGAAGAAGGTCCCGACCAGCCGCATCACCATGACGACGATGCCGTGGCAGTACTCGGCGACCAGCAGCGGCCGGGTGGTTCCCAAGCCGACCGACGCGGCGAAGCTGTTCCGGCTGGTCCGCGAGGACATCGCGCTGGACGGCAAGGACAAGAAGAAGACGACCGCGACGGCCGCGGCGACGGCGTCCACCGATCCGGCCGCCGCCGACGACAAGATCGCCGTACAGGTGGAGAACGGCACCCGCACCGACACGACGGGCGCGGTACGGGGACGGGCGACCGCGGTGGCCGAGCTCCTCGTCGGCAAGGGGTTCAAGGAGGCGGTGGCCGACTCGTCGGCGATCCTGAGCCAGGCCACGACGGTCGTCCGCTATCCGAGCGCCGACCTGGAGGGCGACGCCCAGCGGGTCGCCAAGGCCCTCGGCATCCCGACGAGCGCGGTGAAGAAGTCGACGAGCGTCTCCGGAGTCACCCTGGTCGTCGGCGCGGACTGGAGCACCGGCACGAAGTACAAGGCACCGGCCGAGGACGACACGACCCCGACGTCGGCCGACGCCCTCAACGGCTCGGACACCACGGCCTGCATGCACGTCGACCCGAACTACGTCTGGTAGTCCGGGTCGGCCGCGGAGCGAGCGGTACTCAGCTACTGGTGGGGCTGAGTACCGCGGGTCGCCGGGACGCGATGACGCGCCGGGCAAGGGACTTGGGGCTGGTGAGGAAGCCGTAGCCCCACGACATGTGCATGGTGGCGAGGGCGACCGGGATCTGTAGGCGGGCCTTCAGGGACAGTCCCCTGCCCGCCGGCAGTGAGCCGAGCGCGATCGCCGCGAGGTAGCCGCCGGGGATCAGGAAACCCCAGGGTGTCAGTGCCGCGCCGACCACGATGCCGGCCGCGATCGCGCACACGGCGGTCGGCGGGGCGAGGTAGCGCAGGTTGATGGAGCCCTCGTGGTAGCGGGCGACGACGTGCCGCCAGCGGCCGTAGTCCTTGTACTGCTTGGCCAGCGCCTTCACGCTCGGCCTCGGGCGGTAGGACACCCGCAGTTCGGGCGAGAACCAGATGAGGCCGCCCGCCTCCCGGATGCGGAAGTTCAGCTCCCAGTCCTGGGCGCGGATGAACTCCTCGTTGTAGCCGCCCTGTTGCTCAAGGGCCTCGCGGCGGAACACCCCGAGGTAGACCGTGTCGGCGGGCCCGGCCTCGCCGCCGGTGTGGAAGGCCGCGTTGCCCACGCCGATCTTCGAGGTCATCGCGGCGGCGACCGCGTCCTCCCAGGCGTTCTCGCCCTCGGCGTGCATGATGCCGCCGACGTTCTGCGCGCCGGTCTCCTCCAGGAGCCGTACGGCGGTGGCGATGTAGTTCGGCGAGAGCATGCCGTGGCCGTCGACGCGGACGACGATCGGATGGCGCGAGGCCTTGATCGCGGCATTGAGGGCGGCGGGCGTGCGGCCGGCCGGGTTCGGGACGGTGTGCACGCGCGGGTCTTCCTGGACGAGCTCGGCCGCGATCTCGTCCGTGCGGTCCTTCGAGGGACCGAGGGCGAGCACGACCTCCATCTCGCCGGCGTACTCCTGCGCGAGGATCGCTTGGACGGCTCCGCGCAGATGCCGCTCCTCGTCGAGGACGGGCATGATCACAGATACGGCGGGGAGTCGCACGTCGGGCTTGGCGTTCATAGGGGGCTCACGTTACCGCGAACGGGGGACACCGCCGCGCCCGCCCGGGGCGGCGGCCGTGGTCGCAGATCGTATGGGCCTACGGTGCTCAAGATCCCACGTTCGGCCCTCGCGGAGGTGTCCCCCATGCCCACGCCGCCCCGCCGCTCCCCCACCGCCCGCCCCCCTCAGCACCGCCCACGGCCCCCCGTACGGCCGAAGAAGCCGCGTTGGGCCATGCGGGCGGCGACCACGCTCTCCGTGGTCGTCCTCGCCGCCGCCGGGATCGGGCACGCGGTGGTCACCAGCCTCGACGCGGACATCGCCCGCGTCGACCCCTTCAAGGACATGAAGAACCGGCCGCGAGGGGGCAACGGCATGAACGTCCTGCTCGTCGGCACCGACGGCCGGGACCAGATCACCGAGGCGGAGCGGCACAAGTACCACCTGGGCGGCGCGCCCTGCCACTGCACCGACACGATCATGATCGTGCACATCTCGGAGGACCGGGAGCGGGCCAGCGTGGTCAGCCTGCCGCGCGACTCGTACGCCGAGGTGCCGGGGATGGCGGGCCGTCCCGCGCACCCCATCAAGATCAACGCGGCGTACGCGGAGGGCGGCCCCAACCTCACGGTCCGGACCGTCGAGAACATGACCCACGTGAAGATCGACCACTACCTGGAGGTCGACTTCACCAGCTTCATGCACACGGTCGACGTCCTGGGCGGCGTGAAGATCTGCACCGCCGAACCGCTGAAGGACACGTACACCGGCCTCGACCTGCCGGCCGGCACGCACACGCTGATGGGCGGGCAGGCGTTGCAGTACGTCCGCTCCCGGCACGTCGACGGCGCCTCCGACCTCGGCCGGATGAAACGCCAGCAGCGCTTCCTCGCGGCCCTGATCGACCAGGCGACCTCCTCCGGGGTGCTGCTGAACCCGCTGAAGTTCCGTGACGTGACCCGGGCCGTGCTCGGCTCGGTCCGCGCGGACAAGGGCTTCGGCACCGAGGAACTCCTCGACCTGGGGCGGGCGATGCGCACCTTCTCCCCGTCCTCCTCCGAGTTCACCACGGTGCCGATCGGGCAGATGGGATACGTCGTCAAGGACATCGGTTCCACCCTGAAGTGGGACCAGGCGAAGGCGGCCAAGCTCTTCCAGACCCTGCGCGACGACAAGCCCCTGACCGTGCACCGGGCGCCGCGCGCCAACGCCGTCAAGGTGGTGGACGTGGCCCCGCAGCAGATCCAGGTCCAGGTGGAGAACGGCACGTCGACGGGCGGCCTCGGCAAGCGCGTGGACGCGGCCCTGGCGACGACCGGCTTCCGCACGACACACCTGCCGGTGAGCGCGGCGAACCACTCCGTACGACGGACGGTCGTCGCCTACGACCCGCGCTGGGACCGCTCCGCGAAGTCGCTCGCGGCGGCGCTGCCCGGGAGCGAGCTACGGGCGGTGAAGGGGCAGGGCCCAGTGCTGAAGGTGATCGCCGGAAGCGACTTCAAGCAGGTCGCGCGGGTGCGGGCGACGGATGTGCAGCAGGGGGAGTTCGGGGTGGTGACGGGCGACAAGGTGGGGTGTTCGTAACAGGGCGGGCCCGGATCAGTCGTCCAGGCCCTCCGCCGCCCGCTTCTCGCGCAGCTCCATGATGGCGCGGCGGCGGGACAGCCGGTGGGTGCGGCGGATCTGGGCCTCCTGGTAGCGGCGCTCGTCGCGCTCGGTCTCCGGGATCACCGGCGGCACCGCGCGCGGCTTGCCGTCGGCGTCGACGGCGGCGAAGACGAGGTACGCCGAGCCGACCTGGGTCGCCGGGGTCGACTCGTTCCACCGCTCGGCCAGGACCCGTACGCCGACCTCCATGGAGGTCCGCCCGGTCCAGTTGACCTGGGCCTTCACATGGACGAGGTCGCCGACGCGGACCGGTTCCAGGAACGCCATCTCGTCCATGGACGCGGTGACGGCCGGTCCGCCGCTGTGCCGCCCGGCGACGGCACCCGCCGCGTCGTCGACCAGTTTCATGATCACACCGCCGTGCACCGTGCCCAGAAGGTTCGTGTCGTTGTGGGTCATGATGTGGCTGAGCGTGGTCCGGGAGGCGGACACCGGCTTGCCCGGCAGGTCTGTCATGGACTTCACCTTATGCCGGGCGGACATCTGCGGACTTTGTGTTGGCTTCGCAACAGCAGTGCCCTGATTTTCCTACGACCCTTGTAAAGGACATGGTCGCAACCTGCACACTGGGGCCCATGAACGATTGGCCCGAGGGATGGTCCGGCGACAACCGCGGCGGGAACCAGTACGGACGCGGCAGCGCGAACGCACAGCCGGAGAGCGCACGTGTGATGCGCCAGGTACGACGCGGCCCGCAGGCCCCGCCGTACGGCGCCGGGGTCCCGCCGCAGCCGTCGTACACGGGCGGCCAGGGCTATGACGACGGCCAGAACGGCTACGGCCAGGGCGGCTACGGCAACGGATACGACAGCGGCTACAACACCGGCCAGGTCTACGGCGGTGGCGGGCCCGGCGGACCGGAGGGGCCGGACGACGGCCGGGGTCCCCGGCGCGCGCCCAACTGGCGCCGTCGTATCAAGTGGACCGCGATCACCCTGGTCACCCTGTTCGTCGTGACGTCCGTGGCGACCTACTTCTGGGCCGACTCCAAGCTGAACCGCGACGTCGACCTGTCGAAGGTGATCGACCGGCCTGAGGCGGGCGACGGCACGAACTACCTGATCGTCGGTTCCGACAGCCGCGAGGGGCTGACCGCCGCCGAGAAGAAGAAGCTGCACACCGGCTCGGCCGAGGGCAAGCGCACGGACTCGATGATGATCCTGCACGTGGGCGACAGCGGCGACACCCTGATCTCGCTGCCGCGCGACTCGAACGTCACGATCCCGTCGTACGTGGGCTCCACCTCGGGCAAGACGTACCAGAACACGGGCCGCCAGACGAAGCTCAACGCGGCGTACGCGGAGGACGGGCCGACGCTGCTGGTGCGCACCGTCGAGTACAACATGGGCCTGCACATCGACCACTACGTGGAGATCGGCTTCAACGGCTTCGCGGACATCGTGGACGCGGTCGGCGGGGTCACGATCGACATCGACAAGGGCTTCAAGGACTCCTACTCGGGCGCCGACTTCAAGGCGGGCAAGCAGACGCTGAACGGCGAGGAGGCCCTGGCCTTCGTCCGCACGCGCCACGCGTTCGCCGCCTCCGACCTCCAGCGCACGAAGAACCAGCAGAAGTTCCTGTCGGCCCTGGCCCACCAGGTGGCCACCCCCGGCACCCTCATGAACCCCTTCAAGCTCTACCCGACCCTCGGCGCCGGCCTGGACTCCCTGTCCGTCGACAAGGACATGTCGCTCTGGGACCTGGCGTCGATGTTCTGGGCGATGAAGGGCGTCAGCGGCGGCGACGGCACATCGATGAACATGCCGATCTCGGGCTCCACCGGCGGCAACCTCGTCTGGGACAAGGCGAAGGTCAAGACCCTGGTGAACGAGCTGAACAACGACCAGAAGGTCACGGTCTCGGGCAACTGAGCACCCACCGATCGACCATCGCGGCTTCCGACCCGTAAACGGCCGGAAGCCGCGATGACGTGTGGTGCGGTCCCCCGCTTCCATGGCGGCATGTTGTTACGACAATGCCCTCAGGGAACGTGGGAGACCGCCCTGGCGTTGCCCCACCCCGCACTTCGCTCGTCGGTCAGGCACTACCGCGGGTTCCGGATCGCGACGGATCACCCGCGCTCGCGGCGTGAGGTTCCGCACGGCGAGGTGACCCTTGTCCTCGGCTTCACCGGAGAGCTGCGGATCTGGAGCCCGGACCGCGGCCCGGCCGAGCCGACCCGGCACTGCTCTCTGCTGACCGGGCTGCGCACCGACACCGTCATCGGCCGGCACGACGGCCGGGTGAGCGGGGTCGAGATCGTGATGTCCCCCTGGGCGGCCTTCACGATGTTCGGTGTCGACATGCACGAACTCGCCTTCACCCACACCGACCCGTTCGCCCTGCCGGGCCGCTCACTGCGGCCGCTGGTCGACGCCCTCGCCGAGACTCCCGGCTGGGCGGCCCGGTTCGCCCTGCTCGACCGGGAGTTGACGCACAGGCTGGTGGCGGGGGGCGGGTGCGCGCCGCAGGCCCTGCGCGCCTGGCGGCTGCTGCTCGGGTCCGGCGGGACGACACCGGTGTCCGTTCTCGCCGCCGAGGTCGGCTGGAGCAGACGCAGGCTGTCCGACGCGTTCAAGGAGCAACTCGGGCTGACGCCCAAGGCGTTGGGACGGGTGGTCCGGCTCCAGCACTCGCTGCGTCTGTTGACCTCGGGGGTCGCGCCGGCCCGGGTCGCCGCCGAGTGCGGGTTCTACGACCAGCCGCATCTGGCCCAGGAGTTCCAGCGGATGGTGGGCTGCACACCGGGCGACTTCCTCGTCGCCCGGCGCGCGGCTTCGACCGGCCCGCCGGTCGAGGACCGCTCGCGGGGGAAGGTCACCAGCGTGCTGGCCGGGGCGCTGTGACCGAGGTCGATTCTCGGCCGGTATCGCCCCACACGCACTTTTTTCCAATAGCCGTGGCACACGCCCCTGGCACGCTTCTCACGCACAACGGCACGCGGGCATGTCGGCATGAAATGACATGCCCACGCCATATCAGTGGCGCCCCGGCCCACCGGACCGGGGTCACCGACGCAAGGGGGAAGAAATGCCAGCACTACGCGGGACCGGGATGACCAAGTTCGCGGTGGCGTCCGCCTTCGCGCTCGCCGTGGCGGCCGGGGCCGGCACCACGGCGCACGCGGCGACCGACTCGGCGGCGGCTCCGGCCGCGCAGACTCAGTACTGTCCGTACCAGACCGGGTACGCGTGCTTCTGGGTCGACAACTACAAGGGCGGCACCATGGGGAAGGTCGCCGGCAACAACACGAACTACATGAACCTCACCAACAGCAGCGGCTGCACCAAGTACCCCGGCACCTGGAACGACTGCATCAGCTCCCTGGAGAACCAGGGCACCCAGTGCACGGTCTACTTCTGGAGCGCCGCCGGCTACACCGGCAACTGGCACAGCGTGGCGCGCTACGACTCCGTGTACGACTTCGGCGTGGACTACGGCGACGCCGCGTTCAACGACACGATCAGCTCCAACCACTGGTGCACGGCTTCGTGACCGATGTAAGACGACTCCTCTGCGGGCTCCTCACCGGGCTCGTGGTCATGGCGGGCCCGGCCGGCTGCACCTCCCGGCCGGCCGGGTCCGGCCCCACGACGGCACCTGCCGCGCCGACCGTGTCGATGACCGACCTGGCCACCCGCTCCGGCGGCTGGCCCGCGGGGGCGGGCGCGCTGCAGACGGCCACCGACGTGCTCGAACGAAGCTGTATGAAGGCCGCGGGGTTCGCCTTCCCCGCCCGCCCGGCGGCACGGCTCCCGGTCCCGGAGGACGAGTCGGCGGCGATCGGACTCACCAAGCGCAGGACCCAGGGGTACGGCCTGGCCGTGCGGAACGACACCGACGCCCGCGAGCCCGTGGACCAGTCCTACGAAGCACTCTCCACCGCAGGCAAGAAGCGGTACCAGGACGCCGACGTGGGCACGGGCGCCCCGCACACCACCGTGCGGCTGTACGGCAGGGCGACGGCATCCGTGCCGACGGAAGGCTGCGTGGCCGAGAGCAGGGCACGGCTGGCCGGCGACGTGAAGACCTGGGCCCGCCTCACCTACATCCCGGAACAACTGGACGAACGCCTGACCCAGGAGGCCGCGCGGGACCCCCGCTACCTACGCGCGCTGGACAACTGGCGATCGTGCATGACCGCGCACGGCCTCCCCTACGCCTCCCCCACCGCGGCCGTCACCGCGCTGCGCGAGCGGTACACGAAGGAGGGCGTGACCGAGCGGCTCAGACGGTACGAGATCAACGTCGCGGTGACGGACGGCAGTTGCGCCACCCGAAACCACCTACCGGCCACCCTGCTCCGCGCCCGCCGATCCCACGTCACCCAACTCCCGCCCACCGACCTGGCGTTGCTCGCGACGCTGGACCACAGCAACAGGATCGCGGTGGCACGGGCGGGGACGGTATTGGAGGGGGAAGGGTGAGGTCAGCAACGCACACGGGGAGTGCTGGTGCACTCCCCGCGGCAATTGCCTCGCCGCTACGGCAGGTTCCGCGCCATGACAATCCGCTGAACCTGATTCGTCCCCTCGTAGATCTGGGTGATCTTGGCGTCCCGCATCATCCGCTCGACCGGGTAGTCGCGGGTGTAGCCGTAGCCGCCGAGGAGTTGGACCGCGTCGACGGTGACCTCCATCGCCACGTCCGAGGCGTAGCACTTGGCGGCCGCGCCCTGGAAGGTGAGGTTCTTGTCGCCGCGTTCCGATGCGGCCGCGGCCTGGTAGGTCAGGGCGCGGGCGGCCTCGATCTTCATGGCCATGTCGGCGAGCATGAACTGGATGCCCTGGAAGTCGGCGATCGGCTTGCCGAACTGCTTGCGCTCCTTGACGTAGCCCTTGGCGTAGTCGAGGGCGCCCTGGGCGATGCCGAGGGCCTGGGCCGCGATGGTGATGCGGGTGTGGTCCAGGGTCTTCATCGCCGTGGCGAAGCCGGTGCCCTCCGCGCCGATCATGCGGTCGGCCGGGATGCGGACGTTGTCGAGGTAGACCTCGCGGGTCGGGGACCCCTTGATGCCGAGCTTCTTCTCCGGGGCGCCGAAGGAGACCCCGGGGTCGGACTTCTCGACCACGAACGCCGAGATGCCCTTGCTGCGCTTCTCCGGGTCCGTCACCGCCATCACCGTGTAGTACTCGCTGACGCCCGCGTTGGTGATCCAGCGCTTCACGCCGTTCAGGATGTAGTAATCGCCGTCGCGGACCGCCTTCGTCTTCATGCCCGCCGCGTCCGAGCCCGCGTCCGGCTCGGAGAGGGCGTACGAGAACATCGCGTCGCCCTTGGCGAGCGGCGTCATGTACCGCTTCTTCAGGTCCTCGGAGCCCGAGAGGATCACGGGGAGCGAGCCCAGTTTGTTCACCGCGGGGATGAGGGAGGAGGAGGCGCAGACGCGGGCCACCTCCTCGATCACGATCACCGTGGCCAGGGCGTCGGCACCGGTGCCGCCGTACTCCTCGGGTACGTGGACGGCGTGCAGGTCGTTCGCGACGAGGGCGTCGAGGGCCTCCTGCGGGAAGCGGGACTCCTCGTCCACCGCTGCGGCGTACGGCGCGATCTTCGCCTCGGCCAGCGAGCGGATCGCGTCGCGGAGCATGTCGTGCTCCTCGGACGGGCGGTACAGGTCGAAGTCAGCCGATCCGGCCAAGGTCTCTCACGCTCCAAGGACGCTGTGATCACAGTGCTAATTACTGTTAAGTAACCCAAATTTTAGGGGCCTGCCCACAGGAGTGATACGTGAGCTTGGCGACAGGGGGAAAGGTGCCCGTCAGGACCTCCGACTATGCTCGGGCGCGCATCGCCCGCGTACACCTTCTGGAGCATTCATGGCCCTCAAGATCACCGTGATCGGCACCGGCTATCTCGGCGCCACGCACGCCGCGGCCATGGCCGAGCTCGGCTACGAGGTGCTGGGTCTGGACATCGTCCCCGAGAAGATCGCGATGCTCCAGCGGGGCGAGGTCCCGATGTACGAGCCGGGACTCGAAGAGCTGCTGCGCAAGCATGTCGCCGGGATCGAGGGGTCCACCGGGCGGCTGCGCTTCACCATGGACTGGGCCGAGGTCGCGGAGTTCGGCGACGTCCACTTCATGTGCACCAACACCCCGCAGAAGCACGGCGAGTACGCCTGCGACATGTCGTACGTCGACCGCGCCTTCGAGCTGCTCGCCCCCCACCTCACCCGCCCCGCCCTCGTCGTCGGCAAGTCCACCGTGCCCGTCGGTTCGGCGGACCGGCTGGCCGACTACCTCGCCGCGCACGCGCCCGCCGGCGCGGACGCCGAGCTGGCCTGGAACCCGGAGTTCCTGCGCGAGGGCTTCGCCGTGGAGGACACGCTGCGGCCGGACCGGATCGTGGTCGGTGTGCGGAGCGAGCGGGCCGAGAAGCTGCTGCGCGAGGTCTACGCCGTGCCGGTCGAGGCCGGGTCACCGTTCGTCGTGACGGACTTCCCGACCGCCGAGCTGGTGAAGACGGCCGCGAACTCCTTCCTCGCCACCAAGATCTCCTTCATCAACGCCATGGCCGAGGTCTGCGAGGCCGCGGACGGCGATGTCGTGAAGCTGGCCGAGGCGATCGGGCATGACGAACGGATCGGGAAGAAGTTCCTGCGGGCCGGGATCGGCTTCGGCGGCGGCTGCCTCCCCAAGGACATCCGGGCGTTCATGGCGCGCGCCGGTGAGCTGGGCGCCGACCAGGCCCTCACCTTCCTGCGCGAGATCGACTCCATCAACATGCGGCGGCGCGGTCAGATGGTGGAGATGGCGCGCGAGGCGCTCGGCGGCGGGTCCTTCCTGGGCAAGCGGGTCGCCGTGCTCGGCGCGACCTTCAAGCCGGACTCGGACGACGTCCGCGACTCCCCCGCGCTGAACGTGGCCGGTCAGATACACCTCCAGGGCGGCCAGGTCACGGTCTACGACCCGAAGGGCATGGACAACGCCCGGCGGCTCTTCCCGACGCTCGGGTACGCCGACACCGCCGTGGCGGCCGTACGGGGCGCCGATGTCGTCCTGCACCTGACCGAGTGGCGGGAGTTCCGCGAGCTGGACCCGGCGACGCTCGGCGAGGCCGTCCGCGCCCGGGTCGTCCTGGACGGGCGCAACGCGCTCGACCCGGCGCTGTGGCGGAAGGCCGGCTGGACGTTCCGCGCGATGGGCCGACCGACCGCGTAACGCGTTATCGACAAATCCGGGAGCGAGGGTTTCGGAATTCCGGCGCGGCGGGCCTCGTCGGAATTCGGGGAGTCGATACGGACCCGGCTGGGCTTCCCCCCGGGGGCTGTGCGACCCGTCGCACCCCTTCGCGCAGCCCGTCGCGCCCCGTCGTGCAGCCCGCCCAGGGCTTGCCCTACAGCGGGCACACCAACTGGCATATGCCAACTTCGAAATTCCGTGGACCGGGTTCGAATTCAATTCGAGTAATGTGTGGGAATCGCTCTGCCGCCTACCTGATTTCTTCACAGGCGCATTGTGCGGAATAGCGTCGGTGTCGGCCGTTCTCACAGTCGGGTGACCCCCGAAAGAGAGCCAGGCAACAGGCGGTTAACTGACCCGTAGTCACCGGGAATTCGCACTCCACTGCACTGAGTCGCATCCGCCGCACCTCGCGGTCGGATTGACCTGAGCATGCCAGGAGTGTGTCATCATGCCCTTCTTCCGTCGGGCGGAGTGGCCGAGAGACCACCGTGACGAGCTGGTCGCGGGCGCGCTGGTCGGAGCCGTGGTGATCGTGCTCGGCTACGCGTCGGGCATCGGCGCCCCCACCACCGCCGACGCGGCCGGCGCTCCCGCCGCCACTCCCCCCGCCGCCACGGCACCACCGGCCACGACCCCGGCCACGACGCAGATCCCGGGCGACTCCGGCGCGGCGGGCTCGGGAGCCCAAGTCCCGGGCGGCACAGGGGTGTTCCCGGTGTCCGACGGTTCCGGCGGCACCGGCCTCGGTACCGGGCAGTCGGGCGCCGGCAACGGCCAGGGCACCTCGCCCACCTCCATGCCCGCGCCCTCCCCGACCTCCGCGTCCCCCACCCCTTCCCCGTCCGGTTCCTCGACCTCCGCGCCGCCCGCCGACGGTGACGGCTGCGAGGACGGTGAGGTGCGTCTCGTGGCACCGCTCCTGAACGGGCTCACCCAGTCCCTCTTCGGCGTCCTCGACGGCGCGGACGCCGAAGAGCCCACCGCTCAGCCCTCACCGTGTGTCGGACTCGCCCCGCTCAGCGGCCTCCTGGGCGGATCCGCCTCCGCCACCGCGTCCCCGTCGCCGGAGGCCACCCCATGACGACCGTCCGCCGCTCCCTGCTGGTCCTCCTCTCCACCCTCCTCCTCGGCCTCCTCGGCACGACCCCGGCCGCCGCCCACACCGAACTGGTCGGCTCCACGCCGAAGGACGGCGCCCGGTCGGCGAAGGCCCCGGACCGTCTCACCCTCGTCTTCGACGAGCCCGTCGACCTGGCCGACGTACGCGTCATGACCCCCGACGGCGATCGGCTCCCCGTGAGCCGGGTGCCGGGCAGGGGAAGCGCCACGGTGCGCGTCGCCCTCCCCCGCGCCACCGGGGACACCCTCTCCGTCACCTGGTCCGTGATCGACGAGGAGGACGGCCACGCCACCTCCGGCCGGCTCTCCTTCGGTATCGGCGGGCTGGCCACCCAGGACCGCGGCGACGAGGCCACGGCCGCTCCCGCACCTTCCCCCTCGGTGCGCAGGGGCCTCGTCGCCGCTCGCTGGACCGGTTATCTGTCGCTGGCCCTGTTCGTGGGCGGGCTCGCCTTCGTCGCGCTGCTGTGGCCGCGCGGCGCGGGCGAGTCGCGGGCGCGGGTGCTGCTCGGCCTTGCCTGGACGTGCGGGCTGCTGTCGACCGTGGCGAGCCTCGGGCTCCAGGGCGCGTACACCGCGCTCGGCGGCCTGCGGGACGCGCTGCGCGCGGCGACGTACGCCGACGTCCTCACCACCGAGCCCGGTCTGGCGCTCGCGGCCCGAGGCCTGCTGTGGGTCCTCGCGGCCGTGGTGCTGGCGGCGCTGTTGCAGGGCGGTGCGCCTACCGCTCGTTCGCCCGGCTGGCGGGTCGGTGCCGGTGCGGTGGCCCTCGGGCTGCTGCGGGCGACCGGTATGGCGGGACACGACTCGGAGGGCAGCTCGCCCAGTTGGGGCGCCGTCGCCGACCTCGTCCACCTGCTCGGTGTCTCCCTCTGGATCGGCAGTCTGGTCATGCTCACGGTGGCCGTGCTGCCGCGCCGGGAGCCCGGCGAACTGGCGGCCGTGGTGCCCGGCTACTCGAAACTGGCCGCCGTGAGCGTGACGGCGATCGTGGCCGCAGGTCTGGTGCTCGCCTGGCAGATCGTGGGCTCCTACGACGCCCTGCTGCACACCTCGTACGGGCATCTGCTGCTGCTCAAGACGGGCGTCCTCGCCGTCGTGCTCGTGGCTGCCTGGTGCAGCCGCCAGTGGACGCGGACGCGTCTCGATCTCGCCGTGCTGCTGCGCGGCGACGCCGCCACCGTGCGGCCCTTCGGTTACTCGGTCGCGGCCGAGACGGGGCTCGTCCTCGTCGTGCTGGCCGTCACGAGTCTGCTGGTCACGGCCAACCCTGGCCGCTGAACTCTCGTAAAGAACAAAGGAGTTGCATTGAAACGCACCGAAGAGACCGGTAACCGGCGGCGCAGCCGGCCGGTCGGCAACCGGGCCCTGCTGGTCGCCGGGCTCGGCGCGGCCCTCGCGGCCGTACTCAGCCTGGGGCTGCTGCAGGCGGCCACCGGCAGCACCACCACCTCGGACACGGCGGCGGGCGCGGCTCAGGCGCCCGCGGCGGCCGAGGTGCAGAACGCGGCGGCCGCCACGCCGGACTACCAGGTGAACATCTCCAACTACCAGTTCGGCGACGGCAAGCAGCTCGTCGTCAAGGTCGGCGACACGGTCCGGTGGACCAACAAGGACAGCGCGCCGCACACGGTCACCACGACCAAGGCCCCGGTGAAGTTCGACTCCGGCACCCTGAACCAGGGCGACTCGTGGTCGTACACGTTCACCAAGGCCGGGACGTACGAGTACTACTGCGCCGTGCACCCGGACATGGTGGCCTCCGTGAAGGTCGTCGCCGACGACAGCGGCGGCACGGGCGGCGGTACGACGCCCACCGCCACGCCGACCACGGCACCGAGCGGCACTCCCACGGCCACCCCCACGGCCTCGCCGACCGGTATGCCGATGCCCACCGACACGGCGACCTCCAGCCCCACCCCCACCGCCACGTCGACCGGGTCCAGTGGCGGCGACACGCAGTGCACCAGCGTCCAGGACGTGCTGCTGCCGATCCTCCAGCACATCAACACGGCGCACCTGGAACGGTCTCCGGCCCAGCAGGTGCAGGACGCGCTCGCGCTCGACTCCTACATCAAGATGCACACGGTGTGGGTCGAGACCATCCTCAAGCCCGCCACCGACGGCGGGGGAACAGTCCTCGACAACACGCTCAGCGTGCTGCTCAACCACATCAACAAGGCGCATCTGGAGGAGTCGCTCGGACAGCAGATCACCGATCTGCTCGACGTCGACGGCTACGTGAAGATGCACACGGTCTGGGCCGAGCAACTGCTCACGCCCACCGAGGACTTCGTCACCGGCAACTGCTGACGCGGTCCGCGACAGGACAAGGACGCCGGTCCGGCCGAGGCTCAGTCGGCCGGACCGGCGCCCGCTCATTCTCCACGCTTTCTCCTCCGCTCCGGAACCGCTTTCCAAGGAGACCAGGATGACAACCGTCACCCTCCCCGCCGTCCCGCCCCCGCCCGAGGCGCGCGCCGGGGCCCGCCGACTGCCCCTGCCCGGCGACTACACCGTGGCGCCCGACCGCTCGCTCGTCGAACTCACCGCCTGGTACGGCCCGTTGCCCACCCTGCGCCGCCGCATCGCCCTCGCCGACGCGTCCCTCACCGTGCCCGACTCCGCCGAACCCCCTTTGTTCCACTTCGAGTTCGACGATCCACGGCTCACGGCCACGCTTGTCTCCGAGCAGGTGGAGTCCCTCGCGGGCGGTCGCCGGCTGCAACTCTCCGGTGACCTCGTCATCGACGGGACCGCCTTCCCCGTACTGCTGCGGCTGCGCGTCGTCGAGCACGCGGACGACCGGCTCCTCGTCGTGGGTACGGCCGGGCTGCCGTACCGGCTGCTGCGGCGCGCCACGGGTTTCCGGGCCGCCCGCCCCGCCACACGGCTACGGCTGCTGGTCGCCGCGGAGTTCGCGTGAGGGCGGCCGGGCGGGCGACGCTCGCCGCCGTACTCGCCCCCCTTGCCCTCCTCGGCCTGTCGGCTCTGCTGGTGCTGCCCGCCGGGCAGGCGTCGGCCGCGTCCTACCACGTGCTGATGAAGGGGTACGCCTTCTCGCCCGCGGCTCTGACGATCACCGCGGGCACCACGGTGACCTGGACCAACGAGGACACCGCCCCGCACGACGTGAAGACCACCTCGGGTCCGGTCGCGATCCACTCCCCCATGCTGAGCAAGGGCCAGAGCTGGAGCTTCACGTTCACGACGGCCGGGTCGTACGGCTATGTCTGCACCGTCCATCCGGGCATGACGGCCCAGGTGGCGGTGAAGCCGGTGGCAGCGCCCACCTCGGTGGCCCCCACGAAGCACGAGCAACAGCACACGACCGCACCGAGCCGGACCGCCACGGTCAGGACGCCCTCGCACACCTCCTCCTCGCCTCCCCCTCCCACGATGTCGATGCCCGCCTCCTCGCCGACCCCCGCCGCCGCGGCGGCCGCACCGGCGTCGCCCACAGCCGCACCGCAGACCGGGCAGGTCCAGCAGGCCGCGTCGACGTCCCGTCCGCTGGATCCGCTGCTGGTGCTGGCCGGGCTGGTGGCGGGAGTGGCCGTGCTGTGTCTGTTGCTGGTGGGGTCACGGGCCCAGGCAAGCGGGGGCGAGACGAGGGGCTAGGCCGTTTCTCCGGCCTGTCGGGCGCGGTACGTCCGCATCTTGGCGCGCGCCCCGCACACCGCCATCGAGCACCAGCGGCCCCGGCCCGCCGGGCTGCGGTCGTAGTACGCCCAGTGGCAGGTCGGGGCCTCGCAGGCCTTGAGGCGGGGCCAGGTGCCTTGGACGAGGGACCCGGCCACCGCCATCGCGACGCGGGAGAGCAGCGGTTCCCCGTCGGCGGGCGTGAGGTGCGCGGCACCGTCGTGGGCGTCGACCGTGACCAACAGCGGTGCCCGCGAGAGCAGTTGGCCGAGCGGGGTGGTCTCCCGGTGCGCGGGGTGGCCCGCGTGGGCGAGGAGGGCGGCGCGCAGGGACTCGCGGAGTTCGCGGACCTGCGGGACCTGGTGTGCCGTGAGTCCGAAGCGCGCCCGGCCGTCCGCCGTGTCGAGTTCGTCGGCGCCCGACTCGATGTCCAGCGTGTTCACCAGGGCCTCGATCAGGGCCAGGTCGCCGGGCGCGGGAACTCTCTCACTCATGCTTGCGACGTTACCCCCAATGCGGGAGCATGCAGTAACCGTTACCCCTTCATCGCATCTACGGGTAACAGGAGGGAGTTCGTCATGGCCATCGCCAAGCTGGGGCAGGTCGTCCTGGACTGTCCCGACCCGCGCGCGCTCGCCGACTTCTACGCCGGGATCCTGGGCGGCACAGTGGAAGAAGACAGCGAGGACGGCTGGGTCGACCTGAACATCCCCGGCGGACAGTCACTCGGCTTCCAGAAGGCCCCGGGGCACGTACCGCCGAAGTGGCCGGCGCCCGGCGACTCGCAGCAGTTCCATCTCGACCTGACCGTCGAGGACCTGGACGCGGCCGAGAAGGACGTCCTGGCGCTGGGCGCGCGACCGCTGGAGACCGAAGACCGCGCCCGCACCTGGCGTGTGTACGCCGACCCGGCGGGGCACCCGTTCTGCCTCTGTGCCTGCTGACCGATCTTGGAGGAGCCCATGTCCGCCGTCGCACGTTTCCGCTCGACCGTGATCGACTGCCCGGACCCGCACGCGCTCGCCGCGTTCTACGCCGGGATCCTGGGCGGCACGCCCCAGGCCGCCGACGACGAGTGGGTCGTACTGGAAATCCCTGACGGGCCCCGGATCGCCTTCCAGCGGGTGGCGGAGTACACCCCGCCGGAGTGGCCGCGCGCGGACCGGAACCCGCAGCAGTTCCACCTCGACTTCGACGCCGGATCGACGTGGGAGGAGATCGAGGCGGCCGAACAGAAGGTGCTGGCGCTCGGCGCGCGGGAGCTGCACCGGGAGGACAAGGAGGACTTCCGGGTGTACGCCGATCCGGCGGGGCATCCTTTCTGCCTCTGCCGGATCGACCACCCGTAGCCGGGGCGGTTACCCGTCCAGCTCGGCGATACTCGCCGTCGACGGCTCGCGGCGCTGCTGGGCGGCGCGGGCCGTGAAGTCGGCGCTGCGCAGGACGCGTTGGGCGTTGCCCCAGCTCAGCAGGGCGAGGTCGGGCTCGGGCCAGCCGCGGTGGAGGAGTTCGGCGACGAGGTTCGGGAAGCAGGAGGCGTCGGCGAGGTCCCGCGGGTGGGCGGTGCCGGCGTCGTACGTACCGGAGAGGGCGACGCACTCCGGGCCCGCGACCTTGCGCACATGGTCGAGGTGGTCGGCGACGTCCCGGACGGACGGGCCGGTCTGCTCGGCGGTGAGCGGCACCATGCACAGGCCCCTGGCGGCGCCGACCGCGGCGAGGAGTTCGTCGGAGAGGTTGGCCGGGTGCGGGCGCAGGGTGCGGGCCGCGGAGCGGGTGAACAGGACCGGTGCCTTCGAGGCCGCGAGCGCGCGCCGGATCGTCTCCTCGGAGGCGCCGGAGAGGTCGGCGAGCACGCCGAGCCGGTTCATCTCGCGGATGACCTCCTCCCCGAACCGGGTCAGCCCGGCCTCGCTCGCCCAGGACACCCCGGACAGTGTGAGGATCCGCAGCCCCAGCGCGTGCAGGGAGCGCAGGATGCCCAGGGAGTCGCCGAGCGCGGGGGCTCCGGCGGGGCCGAGGAGCACGGCGATACGGCCGCGGTTGCGCACGTCGGTGGTCTGGTCGGCGGTGTACGCCAGGCGCAGGCCCTCGGGGTGGGCGCGGACCACCGTGTTCACCAGGTCGAGCTGCTCCAGGGTGGCGCTGACCGCCCGGTCCCCGGCGAGCCCCTTGGGCAGGTGCAGGGACCAGAACAGCGCGCCGACATGCCCCTCCCGCAGCCGCGGCACATCGGTGTCCACGGAGTTCTCCCCCAGCTCCAGGTCGAACCACGGCAGATGCCGCAGCGCCCACGGCAGCCCGCTGTAGCCGTCGGCGACCGGGTGCGCGGCGAGGATGGCGTGGGCGCGCTCCAGCGGGGCCGCGGCCGGATCGGAGACGGGCTCGTACGGTTCCGCGGTGTCCGCCGGGAAGGACCCGGCGGGAAAGGGCTCACGGACCACGTCGTCGAGCTCGCCGACCTCGGTCGTCGCGTGCGGGTGGTCCTGGAGGTCGGCCATGGCGGCTCCGTACGTCGTTATGGCAGTACGGTCACCGTCGCACGCTGACGAGGGGGCTTCCTGGTGGGCGGGGCGTTCGGGGTACGGGGACGGGGCAGCGCTCGCGCGCCGGGCCGGTGACCTGGGCGGGCGACCGGTCGCACGGACCGCCACGCCCCGGATCCACCGTCCCGTCAGCCGTCCAGCGACCCGATGGTCGCGTTCGACGGCCCCCGCGTCGCCCGAAGCTCCCGCGCCACGTCCTCCGCCGCGCCCAGCACCCGCACCGCGTTCCCCCAAGTCACCTTGGACAGATCGGACTTGGACCAGCCGCGGTCCAGCAGTTCCGCGATCAGGTTCGGGTAGCCGGAGACGTCGTTCAGGCCGTCGGGGGTGAAGGCCGTGCCGTCGTAGTCGCCGCCGATGCCGAGGTGGTCCACCCCGGCCACCTCACGCATGTGGTCCAGGTGATCCGCCACCGTCGAGACCGTGGCGACCGGGCGCGGACGCTCCTCCTCGAAGGCGCGGTGGACCTTCATCGCGTCCGGAGTGGTGGCCAGGTGATGGAAACCGTGGGCCCTCATGTTGTCGTCGGCCGCGGCCGTCCAGTCCACGGCGGCCTGGAGCACGAACTTCGGTACGAACGTCACCATCGCCATGCCGCCGTTGGCCGGGAGCCGTTCCAGTACGTCGTCGGGGATGTTGCGCGGGTGGTCGCAGACCGCCCGCGACGACGAGTGGGAGAAGATCACCGGGGCCGTCGACGTGTCGAGCGCGTCGCGCATCGTCGTCGCCGCCACGTGCGAGAGGTCGACCAGCATGCCCTCGCGGTTCATCTCCCGCACGACCTCCCGGCCGAACGCCGACAGTCCGCCGACCGCCGGTTCGTCGGTCGCCGAGTCCGCCCACGCCACGTTGTCGTTGTGGGTGAGCGTCATGTAGCGGACGCCGAGGGCGTACAACTGCCGTAGCGTGCCGAGGGAGTTGGCGATCGAGTGCCCGCCCTCCGCACCCATGAGGGAGGCGATACGACCCTCCGCGCGCGCCGACTCCATGTCCGCGGCGGTCAACGCGGGCGCCAGGTCCTGCGGGTAGCGGGCCAGCAACTGCCGTACGCAGTCGATCTGTTCGAGCGTCGTCGGCACCGGGTCGGGCAGGTCCGAGCGGACGAACACCGACCAGTACTGCGCGCCGACGCCGCCCTCGCGCAGGCGCGGGATGTCGGTGTGCAGATGGGCGTTCTGGTGGACGGCGATGTCGCGGGCGCCGAGGTCGTAGCGGACCTGCTCGCGCAGCGCCCACGGCAGGTCGTTGTGACCGTCGACGACCGGGAACTCGCGGAGCAGGTCCCGGGCTTGCTCCAGAGAGGTCATGGGGGTCACTTCCCGAAGCCGAAGCCGCTGGCGCCCTCGGTCTTGGCGCGCAGCCGCCTGCCCTTCTCCGTGGCCTGGTCGTTCAGCTCGCGCTGGAACTCCCGCATACGGGCCCGGAGTTCGTCGTCGTGGGCGGCGAGGATGCGGGCCGCGAGCAGCCCGGCGTTGCGCGCGCCGGCGACCGAGACGGTGGCGACGGGGACACCGGCCGGCATCTGCACGATGGAGAGGAGGGAGTCCATACCGTCGAGGTACTTCAGGGGTACGGGAACGCCGATGACGGGGAGAGGCGTGACCGAGGCGAGCATGCCGGGGAGATGAGCGGCACCCCCCGCACCGGCGATGATCACCTTGAGCCCGCGGCCGTCGGCCTGCTCGCCGTACGTGATCATCTCGCGCGGCATCCGGTGCGCGGAGACGACATCGACCTCGTACCGGATCTCGAACTCGTCGAGGGCCTGCGCGGCGGCCTCCATGACGGGCCAGTCGGAGTCCGACCCCATGACGATTCCTACGACGGGTCCTGTGGCGGAGCTCATTCGGTGATCGTGCCTCTCAGATAGCCGGCCGCGTGGCGAGCCCGGTCCAGGACGTCGGGCAGGTCGGTGCCGTAGGTGTTGACGTGGCCCACCTTGCGGCCGGGTTTCACGTCCTTGCCATACATGTGGATCTTCAGTTGGGGGTCGCGGGCCATGCAGTGCAGGTACGCGGAGTACATGTCCGGGTAGTCGCCGCCCAGGACGTTGCACATGACGGTCCAGGGGGCGCGGGCCCGGGGGTCGCCCAACGGGAGGTCGAGGACCGCGCGGAGGTGGTTGGCGAACTGGCTGGTGATCGCGCCGTCCTGGGTCCAGTGACCGGAGTTGTGCGGGCGCATGGCGAGTTCGTTGACGAGGATGCGGCCGTCGCGGGTCTGGAACAGCTCGACGGCGAGGTGACCGACGACGCCGAGTTCCTTGGCGATGCGCAGTGCCATCTCCTCGGCCTGGAGGGCGAGGGACTCGTCCAGGTCGGGGGCGGGGGCGATCACCGTGTCGCAGACGCCGTTCACCTGCTGGGACTCGACGACCGGGTAGGCGACGGCCTGGCCGTGCGGGGAGCGGACGACGTTCGCCGCCAGCTCCCGGACGAAGTCGACCTTCTCCTCGGCGAGGACGGGGACGCCCGCGCGGAAGGGGTCGGCTGCCTCGGCCACCGAGTCGACGACCCACACGCCCTTGCCGTCGTAGCCGCCGCGGACCGTCTTGAGGACGACCGGGAAGCCTCCCTCACCCTCGGCCGCGAACGCGGCGACGTCCGCCGGGTCGGTCACGATGCGGTGCCTCGGGCACGGCACGCCGATCCCGACGAGCTTCGCCCGCATCACGCCCTTGTCCTGGGCGTGCACCAGCGCGTCCGGGCCGGGGCGCACGGGGATGCCGTCCGCCTCCAGCGCCCGTAGATGCTCGGTGGGTACGTGTTCGTGATCGAAGGTGATCACATCGCAGCCCCGCGCGAAGTCACGCAGCGTGTCGAGGTCGCGGTAGTCGCCGATGACGACATCGCCGACGACCTGCGCCGCGGAATCCTGAGGGGTGTCACTGAGGAGCTTGAATCTGATGCCGAGCGGGATGCCCGCCTCGTGTGTCATACGAGCGAGCTGCCCCCCGCCGACCATGCCGACTACCGGGAACGTCACTCCCCCAGGGTATCGGTCGCGCCGAGGGGGCCCGATTTCCGTGCCTCTTACCGTTCTATTCCTGGTCTCTTCCCAAGCTGTGAGCGGCTTCATGGGCGGCGAGGGAAAGCGATGGTTAGCATGGCTGGGTCGACTTATCCGTGATGACGTCCGAGATGACAGGGGCCTGCACACCCATGGAACGTGGTTCCGAAGGGCCTTTCAAACGGCTCGCGCGCGAGATCGCCAAGTTCGGCGCGGTGGGCGTGGTCGGCACCGTGGTGAACTTCGCGGTCTCCAACCTGCTGTGGCATCTGACCAGCATCCAGGCCGTGCGCGCCAACGTGATCGCCACCATCGTCGCCATCGCGTGCAACTACGTCGGCTTCCGCTACTTCACCTACCGTGACCGCGACAAGAGCGCCCGCACCAAGGAACTCACCCTGTTCCTGGCGTTCAGCCTGGTCGGCCTGGTGATCGAGAACGGCGTCCTGTTCGCGGCGATCTACGGCTTCGGCTGGGACAGCTCGCTGGAGCGCAACGTCTTCAAGGTCCTCGGCATCGGTATCGCGACGCTGTTCCGCTTCTGGTCGTACCGCACCTGGGTCTTCAAGGCCCTGCCGGTCGAGGAGGCCGTGGAACCGGGCACTGCCCCGGAGGCCGTCCTGGCCCCGCAGCCGAAGCCGCAGCCGCGCCCCAAGCAGCACGTGAGCTGACCGGCCTCTCTCACCCGACGTCCCGGCTCAGCGGACCGTGGGCTCGTCCTCGTCCACCGGCGGCCGCTTCGCCGGCGGCGTACGGGACAGGAACAGGCCGAACACCGGCGGCTGCGCCTGAAGCATCTCCAGCCGGCCGCCGTCCGCCTCGGCGAGGTCACGCGCGACCGCCAGGCCGATCCCCGTGGAGTTGCGCCCGCTGATGGTGCGCTCGAAGATCCGGGCGCCGAGGTCGGTGGGAACCCCCGGACCTTCGTCCGTGACCTCTACGACGGACTGGTTGCCGGTGACGCGGGTGCGCAGGGCGACCGTGCCGCCGCCGTGCATCAGGGAGTTCTCGATCAGCGCGGCCAGCACCTGGGCGACCGCGCCCGGGGTGCCGACGGCCTGGAGATGCCGCTTGCCGGAGCTGACGATCGCCCGGCCGGCGCTGCGGTAGGCGGGCCGCCACTCGGCGAGCTGCTGCTGGATGACCTCGTCGAGGTCGAAGGAGACGGCGGAGCCGGTACGGGGGTCTCGCGCGTTCGTCAGCAGCCGCTCCACGACGTCGGTGAGCCGCTCGACCTGCGTCAGCGCGATCGTCGCCTCCTCCTTCACCGTGTCCGGGTCATCCGTGAGGGTGATCTCCTCAAGGCGCATGGACAGCGCGGTGAGGGGTGTCCGCAGTTGGTGGGAGGCGTCGGCGGCGAGTCTGCGCTCGGCGGTGAGCATGCGGGCGATGCGCTCGGCGGAGGAGTCCAGGACATCGGCGACCCGGTCCAGCTCCGGCACGGAGTACCGCTTGTGCCGGGGGCGCGGGTCGCCGGAGCCGAGCCGCTCGGCGGTCTCCGCGAGGTCGGTGAGCGGCGAGGCGAGCCGGTTGGCCTGCCGTACCGCGAGCAGTACGGCGGCCACCACGGCGAGCAGCGCCACGGCGCCGATGATGAGCAGGGTCCGTCCGACCTCACGGGTGACGGTCGAGCGCGGCTCCTCCACGGTGACGATCTCGCCCTGCTCGCCCTTGGCGGTGGAGCGGATGACGTCGCCCGTCGACTTGGTGCCGACCTCGATCACCGGGTCGCCGGGGATGCGGATGATGGCGTAGCGATCGTCGGTGACCTGGGTGTGCAGCACCTCCGAGTCGACGATCTCCGCGCCGCTGATGCGGCTGTCCACGATGCTGGCCAGCCGCAGCGCCTCGGAGTCGACGCGCTCCTGGGCGCTGTTGCTGATCGTGCGTGTCTCGACGATGACGAGGGACACACCGAACACGGCGATGACCACGAGCACCACGGCGAGCGTGGACTGGATGAGCCGACGACGCACGGGGTGTTAGCTCTTCTCGAAGCGGAAGCCCACACCGCGCACGGTAGCGATGTACCGAGGGTTGGCGGCGTCGTCGCCGAGCTTCTTCCGCAGCCAGGAGATGTGCATGTCGAGGGTCTTGGTCGACGACCACCAGGTGGTGTCCCAGACCTCGCGCATCAACTGGTCGCGGGTGACGACCCGTCCGGCGTCCCGCACCAGCACCCGCAGCAGGTCGAACTCCTTGGCGGTGAGCTGGAGTTCCTCCTCGCCCATCCACGCGCGGTGCGACTCGACGTCGATCCGGACGCCGTGCGTGGCGGGCGGCTGCGCGGGCTCGGCGGCGCCGCGCCGCAGCAGGGCCCGGACGCGGGCGAGCAGTTCGGCGAGCCGGAAGGGCTTGGTGACGTAGTCGTCGGCGCCCGCGTCGAGGCCGACGACGGTGTCCACCTCGTCGGCGCGCGCGGTCAGGATGAGGATCGGGACGGTGTGGCCCTCGGCGCGCAGTCGGCGGGCCACTTCCAGGCCGTCCATGCCGGGCAGGCCCAGGTCCAGGACACACAGGTCGATGCCGCCCTGGATGCCGGCGTCGAGCGCTGTCGGTCCGTCCTCGCGCACCTCGACCTCGTAACCTTCCCGTCGCAAAGCGCGGGCCAGCGGCTCCGAGATGGACGCGTCGTCCTCGGCGAGCAGTACACGGGTCATGGGGTGATGGTAGTCCGCCTCGGACAGCGCCAGAGGTGTGATCGTCACCGACGATTTCTTACCCTGGGGCAAGCCGGGTGCACCGAAGTGAAGATCTTGGCGCGAACCTGTGACTGTGGGGTGCGATCCTGAAATTCACCTTAGAAAAGGTGCCTATGGTTCCACTGTTCCCTGTGATCCATATCTCAATCTCTTCCATATCCGGTGGTGTCCTGCCGTATGGTGACGTGAACGCCTGTAGTGACACCGGGGACCTTTAGTGAGCATTTGACACTGAGGGTCTCTTTTGTGTGCGGGCTGGCCGCCGCCAGCCCCTGAAGGAATGGCCTGGCGTGAAGTCCGGCGGTCGCCGTCCACCGTCCCGTGACCCGGGGCGGACTCCCCGAGGGCGTGGGGAAGGACCCCGATCCCGCCGGTGCCGGCCGCCCCCCACCGGGCGCGCGACCGCTCTCGCACGCGCGTCCCGACCAGCAAGGAACAACCATGGCGTCCAGCCTGACGAAGGACTCGGTGACTCCGGGCACCCCCGGTTCCGAGAAGACCTTCTTCGGCCACCCCCGCGGACTGGCCACACTCTTCATGACCGAGATGTGGGAGCGATTCTCCTTCTACGGCATGAAAGCCCTGCTCACCGTCTACCTGCTGTCCGGAGGCCCCGGCGCGGGCAAGGGAAGCATGGGCGGCGGCCTGGCGATGGACGTGGCCACCACCACGGTGATCGTCTCCGTCTACTCGGCGATGGTGTACCTGCTCGCCATGCCCGGCGGCTGGCTCGGCGACCGCGTCTGGGGCCCCCGCAAGACGGTGGCCATCGCGGCCGTCACGATCATGGCGGGCCACCTCACGCTGGCCCTGCCCGGCGGCCAGGCCCCGTTCTTCGCGGGCCTCGCGCTGGTCGCGGCCGGTTCCGGTCTCCTGAAGGCCAACATCTCCACGATGGTGGGCCACCTCTACGACGGCCCGGACGACCCGCGTCGCGACGGCGGCTTCACGATCTTCTACATGGGCATCAACGTGGGCGCGTTCTTCGCCCCGCTGGCCATCGGCACCGTGGGCCAGAAGGTCAGTTGGCACCTCGGCTTCGGCATGGCCGCGGTCGGTATGGCGATCGGCCTGGCCGCGTTCCTGCTCGGCACCCGCAACCTGAGCCCGAAGAGCATCGTCGTCCCCAAGCCGCTCGCGGCCGAGGAGCGCGCGGCCTGGCTGCGCAAGGGCCTGCTCTGGGTGATCGCCGCGACCGTCTTCTACGGCGTCGTCGGCGTCACCGGCCACTTCACCCTGAACTGGGCGATGATCCCGCTCACCGTGATCGGCCTGGTCGTCCCGGCGGGCGTCCTCCTTCGCATCAAGCGCGACAAGGAACTGTCGGCCACCGAGCAGTCGAAGATGACCGGCTACATCTGGTTCTTCGTCGCGGCGGCCGTGTTCTGGATGATCTACGACCAGGGCGCGTCCACGGTCCAGGCGTTCGGCGAGGGCAAGGCGGCGACCTCGCTGTTCGGCTTCGAGTTCCCGACGTCCTGGTACCAGTCGCTGAACCCGCTGTTCATCATGGCGCTGGCCCCGGTCTTCGCCTGGGTCTGGGTGTGGCTGAACCGCCGGGGCAAGGAGCCCAGCACCGTCGTGAAGTTCTCGATGGGCCTGGTGCTGGTCGGCGTCTCGTTCTTCTTCTTCCTCGTCCCGCTCGCCATGGCGGCGAACGGCACGGCGGTCAGCCCGATGTGGCTGGTCGGCATCTACTTCATCCAGACCGTCGGCGAGCTGTGCCTGTCCCCGGTCGGCCTGTCGGTGACGACGAAGATGGCCCCGGCCAAGTACGCCAGCCAGATGATGGGCGTGTGGTTCCTCGCGGTCACCGCGGGCGACTCGATCACGGGCCTCCTCTCCAACCCGGCGATCGCAGGCGTGGACCTCAGCGGGACACCTGCGGTCTTCGGCGAGGCCGCACTGGCCGCGCTCGCGGGATACGCGGTGTGGATGTACCGCCGGAAGGTCAAGTCGCTTATGGGCGACGTCAACTGACGTAACGTCTGGAAACTGGAAGGGGCCGTCGAACTCGCGTGAGTTCGACGGCCCCTTCGTCTACGACTTCGGCTACCGGCGTCAGGCCTTCGTCTCGACCGACCAGGACCGCGTGAAGCTGCTGAACCCGCACATCACGGTCGACTTCTCCCCCGGCTTCTTCCACGGGCCGAACAGCACCCACGGGATCTCGTGCGGGTTGCCCCGCCCGCGCACGACATCACACACCAGCTTGACGCGCTGCTTGGAGACCTTCTTGCCCGAACCGGACTTCTTGCACGAGGACGTGGCCTTGGGCCGCCCCAGGTCCAGATGAACCTCGGCCTTGCACTTGTACTTCGCCACGGCGGCCTCGGCAGGCACGGCGGTCGCCAGACCGGTACCGGTCGCCACGAGAACAGCGGCGAGCGCGCCGCCCGCCACCTTCTTCCCCCAGATCATTTGCTCCTCTTTCCACTTCCGGGCACCACGAAGGACGGTCAATCCTTCAACTGGATGAATACCCGAACAGCAACACAATTGCCCGCTTGCTTCCGCGAACAGAGGGACGTTATGTCAGCGTTGATCAAGCGGGCAAGCGGGGGGCGGGGTTCTGAGGAGGATTTGAGGGTCGGGGGCGCCGCGAGTCGATCACTCGTTGTGATGACGCCCGTCGGATTCGCATACCGAACTGATCGACGGGAGCCTTGTCTTCAGGAGTCCGCAGAGTCTCTTCCACAGCAACATGACCGACCTGCTGGTCGGTGGGGTCCGCCGTACGGTGCCGCCGGAGTTGAAGGTGCGCCGGGAGATGACCGTGATCCTCGACAGCCGCAACGGCCCGGAACCGGACATCTCCGTGGTCCGCGCGGACGCCGTCACCGGCCTCGATCAGACTCGGTTCCAGGCATCTGACGTGCTGCTCGCCGTGGAAGTGGTGTCCCCCGACTCCGAGGCCCGCGACCGCGACACCAAGCCGCGCAAGTACGCGGCGGCCGGCATCCCGCACTTCTGGCTGGTCGAGATGGCGGGCGCCGACCAGCACCCGGTCGTGCGCGTCTACGAACTCGACCCGCTGTCCAAGACGTACACCGTGACCGGCATCCACCGCACCGCACTCAAGCTGCCGGTGCCGTTCAACGTGGATGTGGACATCACGTTGGAAGCGCTGCGGGACCTGTGACCCCGGCAGAGGAAGAGACGCCGGGCAGTTCGTCGCGGCGTACGGCAGTGATGAAAGCTGCCCAGGCGGGGCGGGGAGTATGAGGACGGGCCGGGACGAGAACCCGGAGAGGACGGCGGACCCCGCTCGACGTGACTGTCTGGAGCGGGGTCCTACCCGGCCTGGGTCTACCTCAGGCGTCGCCGCCCCGGCATGAACGTGAACACCGCCACGCCCAGCAGGATCGCCGTGCCGGAGACCAGGCCGAGGGCCTTCAGGCCGCCGTGGCTGCTGGAGCCTGTCTCCGCCAGGCCTCCGGAGGTCGACGACGATGACGTGTCGCCGCCGGATGTGGACGAGCCGCCGGACGCGCCGCTCGCCTGTTCCGTGGTGTCCAGGGTCAGGGAGACCAGGGACTTGGTCGGGGTGCACGTCGTCGTCGTGCCGAGGGCCTTGACCGTCAGGACGCCGGGAGCCAACGTCGATGTGCCGCTCGCTCCTGGCTTGTACGTGCCCGTCAGGTCCGGGATCTCTATCGGGTCGCCGGACTTGATCGCGGACGAGTTCGTCGGGCCCTCCACGTGGACCGTGCCCTTGTCGGCGCCGCCGAGGACCACCTCCATCGACGGGCTGACGGAGTTCGCCGGGATGTCGGCGGGGCTGTCCATCACCGAGCCGTTGAACTGCACGGTGAGGTCGTAACTCCCGCCGTTCTTCTTGGCGTTGATCTGCACGGGCGAGGTCGCGCTCTTGTCACCGATCGGCGTCTTGCACGCGTAGGGGACCGAGACCTCCTTGCCGGTGAAGTCCGTCTGGCCGGTTCCGGTGCCGTCACTCGCGGACGCTGACGCCGACGCGGATGCCGAGCTGCTGGGGGTGCTCGACTCCGACGCCGATGCTGACGCCGAGTCCGACGTGGTGGGCGATGTGCTGGGTGACGTGCTCGACGAGCCGCCGTCCCCCGCCGTCACCTCGATCGTCGCCGACGGCTGCACCGTCTGCGTCGGAGTGCACACGGTGTCGGTCGAGAACGCGTTGACCTTGTACCCGTCCGGTGTCAGCGTCACCGACCCCGGCGTCGTCAGCTTCAGCGTGCCCTTCATGTCGGACAGCGTCATCGCGCCGCCCTTGGGGATCGCCGGGTTCTCGCGCGGGCCGACCATCGCGATGTCGGCGGTCTGCGCGCCGCCCGCCTTCAACGTCCCCGACGGCTGAACCGAGTTGGCGGGCAGGTCGATGATGTCCGGGTTCTTGGACGCGGCCTGCGTGAACTTCCAGACCACGTCGACCGTGTCGCCGACCTTCGCCGTGGCGGGCGCGGTGATCTCGACCTTCGTCGTGCCGTCGACCGGATCGATGCCCGCGGGCGGCACGCAGTGGGTGGCGTAGGACACCTCGGCGGCCTGCGCGGTCCCGGCGGTCAGGCCGAGCGCGAGGCCGGCACCGCCGAGGACCAGCGCGAACGTCGCCGCGCCCGCTCTCCGTACACCGCCTCCACCGGCCGGTATGACTCTCCTTCGCATGCTCACGTGGATCCCTTCCTGGTATGAGTCGTCGGACTCGTCGGGCTGTCGTCGTGCGGTGCGGAGAGCCGACCGGCCGTGCCCGGATCGGAGTCCGGGGTGAACCACGGCAGGGTCGAAGTCGCGGGGGCCTCCTCCTGGGCGGCCGTCGAGCCGAACTTCGGCATGCGCAGGGTGAGTTGGGTGGGCAGGTTCCGGTGACGGGGCGGGCCCGTGCTGCGGGCCGCCCTGCGCGGGCGCATCCGGTCCACCACGGCCATCCCGACGCGGAACACCGCCGCCGGTACCACCACGCAGACCAGGATCCAGAACAGGGTCACGCCCCAGGGGCGGCCCACGCCCCACGGCTGCTCGGCGAGCACCCGGCCGCCGTACTTCATCGAGACGGTGTAGTCGCCGTGCGCCCCGGCCGACAGTTCGACCGGGAGTTTGATCTCCGCCTTTCCGCCGGGCGCGATCGTGCCGCTGAACTGCTGGTCGTCCCACTGCGGCGCGAACACCCCGTGGGAGGTGCCCACTTGGAACACGGGGTTCTTGACGGGGGACGAACCGGCGTTGCCGACGGTGAAGACCAGCGTGCGGGACGGCGGTGCCCCGAACCAGGTCAGCAGCCCGCTCGAACCGTCCAGCCGGGTGTCGGACAGGACCGACAGGCGTCCGGCGGACGACTCCGCGGGCAACGGCTCGACCGCGTGCCCTGCCACCTGGAACACCGCGTCCGCGTCCGCGCTCACCCCCGTCACGGTCGCCACATGCACCACGCACGGGCACGGCACCGGCGGTTCGGCCACCGGCAGCTTCTTGCTGAAGACACCCTTGGCGTCGGTCGTGACGGCCCGACCGTCCGCATTGGCACAGGAGTTGGTCCCGCCGATCACCCCGCGCGCGGGCGTGGCCCGTCCGCAGATCAGCATCATCAGCAGGGCGTGCGCCCGCCAGCCGCTGCCGGACACCGTGATCGAACCCCCGGTCCCCGCCTGGGACTTGGAGAGCTTCACCGTCGGCCCATCCGCCGCCACCGCTGGCACCGCCCCCGCCAACGGCAGCAGCAGCAACGCGAGCACCGCCACCAGCGCCGAAATCCGCACCTTGCCGCTCACGACACCGCTCCCGTCAACTCGGCTTCCGTACACGGGTGTTCGGCCATCGCGCTGCCCTCGTCACCCGCTCGACGCCGACGACTTCGCACGCGTACGAGAAGCAGCGCGCCTCCGGCAGCCAGCGCACCGCCCACTCCCGCCACCGCACCCCACGGCACGAACCGTGCCGACATGCTCGCCGTGTCGTGCGCGCCGCCGGTCGCCGTGACTGTCAGGTGGACGTCGACCGCGTCGAAGGCGGGCCGGTCGGGCCAGGGCTCGGTGAGCTTCAGGCGTTGGCCGGGCGGGAGTTGGACGGGGAGGGTGCGCGGGGTGCGGTCGAGGAGGGTGCCGCCGAGGACGCCGGTGGCGTGGACGGTGAGTCTCGGGGTGAGGGGTGTGGTGCCGCGGTTGACCAGTTCGTAGGTGATGCGGTCGCCGTGGACGGCGATGTGCTCGACGGTCAAGGCCGACAACTCCGGTCCGCCGACGCGTAGTCGGAGCCGTACCGTCGTCTCCCGGCCCTCGGTGTCGCGGGCCACGAGTGTGCCGGTGCGGTCGCCGGGGGGCGCGGTCGCCGGGACGGTCGCCGTGAACGGGATGTCGGCGCGGGTGCGGGCCGGGACCCGAACTCCCGTGTCGGCGAAGGTGATCGGGATGCCGGTGCCGCGCAGCCGTACGGTGACCGGGTGTCCGGTGGGGTTGGTCACGGACACGGTGTCCTGGAGGGTCGTGCCGGGCTCGCCCTCGGCGTAGAACGTCGGGCGGCCGCCGCCCGCGGGCGTGAGGGACCATCCCTCGGCGGCCGTCGCGGTCGGCGTGGCCGCCAGGAGGGCGAGGAGGGACAGGCACAGGACGCGGGCGGTCGACAGCATGGGCGGCTCCACGGCGGTGCTACGGGGCTGTCAACGGCGGGCGTGGGCCGTCTGGTTGCGGCGGGTCAGCCACAGGGTGCCCGCTGCGCCCGCGAGCAGCACCGTGCCGCCGAGGGTGCCGAGGGCGATGACCGAGTCGTCGGGACCGGTCTTCGGGAGCGTGCCGCTGGAGTCCGTACCCGTGCCGGTGTCGCCACTGGAACCGGTGGAGCCGCCGGACGATCCGCTCGCCGCCGTGACGTCCAACGTGAGGGACGGCCCTGGGCTGTTGGTCGGCGTGCACGTCGTCGTCGTACCGAGGGCCTTGATGGTGAGGATGGCCGCCGTGAAGGTGACCTTGCCGCTGGCCTTCGGAGTGTAGGTGCCCGTCAAGTCGTTGATTTTGATGGGGGTGTTGGCGGGAATCGCGGCCTGGTTCGCGGGGCCCGAGACCGAGACCGTGCCGCTGTCGGCGCCGCCCACCTTGATGGTGGCGCTCGGGCTCATCGCGCCCTTGCCGAGTTCGACGGGGCTGGAGGAGACACCCTTCTGCCAGGACATGGTGAGCTTGTAGCCGCTGCCGCTCTTGACGCCCTTGATGTCGATCGGCGAGACGGCCGTCTTGACGCCGATCGGCGTCTGGCACTTGTAGTTGACGTCGACCACATCGGCCCGGGCTGCGGGGGCGGCCATGAATACCGCCGAGCCGGCCAGGGCCGCGACGGACGCGAGCGCTGCGGTTCGTTTCTGGTACGACACGGTCCCCTCATTCCCGACCGCCATTCCTGACGGCACATCAGATCGGCCGTCAAGGTACGCCCGGGGTCGTAAGGAGGGAAGACAAGGCGCACGCCGGAGTTGTGACGATCCGGCGTGCGCGAGGGGAGGGTCGAGTGGACGGGGTGACCGGAGGTAACCCGAGGTGGGCGTCAGCCGAGCAGGTCGGGGACACCCCAGCGACGCAGCACCTCGGGCACCACGACCGTGCCGTCCGGGCGTTGGTGCTGTTCGAGGATCGCGGGCAGGAGGCGGCTGGTGGCGAGGCCAGAGGCGTTGAGGGTGTGGACGTACGCCGCCTTGCCGCCGCCCTCCGGACGGTAGCGGATGGCGCCGCGCCGGGCCTGGTACTCGCGGGCGTTCGACACCGAGCTGACCTCCGCGTACGCACCGAGGCTGGGCAGCCAGACCTCCACGTCGTACGTCTTGGCCTGGGCGGGGCTGGTGTCGCCGGCGGCGAGTTTGGTGACCCGGTTGTGCAGTCCGAGCCCCGCGACCAAGTCCTCGGCGCGGGCGAGCAGTTCGAGCTGGGCGGCGTCCGAGTCCTCGGGACGGGCGAACTGGAACAGCTCGACCTTGTTGAACTGGTGGCCGCGCAAGGTGCCGCGATCGGCGGTGCGGTGGCTGCCGCTCTCCTTGCGGTAACAGGGCGTGTACGCCACGTACTTGAGCGGCAGCTCGCTCTCGTCGAGGGTCTCGCCGCGGTGCAGGTTGGCCAGGGCGGTCTCGGCGGTGGGCAGCAGGAACCGCTCCGGGCGCCCGTCCTCGCCCGTCTCCACGACGAACACCTCGTCGGCGAACTTCGGGAACTGGCCCGCCGTATACCCGGCTTCGTAGGTGAGCAGATGCGGCGGCAGCACGAACTCGTAGCCCGCCCGGCGGTGGCTGTCCAGGAAGTGGTTGAGCAGGGCCCATTCCAGCGCGGCGCCGTCGCCCCGGTAGATCCAGTGCCCGTTGCCGGCGAGGGCGGTGCCGCGCCGGTGGTCCACGAGCCCGAGATCCTGGGCGAGTTGGACGTGATCCCGCCCCGTGAAGTCGTGCTGCGGGGTACCTACGACCCGTACGACCTCGTTGTGCTCCTTGCCGCCCGCGACCACGTCCTCGTCGGGGAGGTTGGGCAGGGCGTCGAGGAACCGCTGGTGTTCGCGGGCGAGTCGAGCGAGTTCGGCCTCGGCCTCGGTGACCTCGTCGGCGAGGGCCGCGGCGACGGCGCGGAGGTCGTCGGCGGCGGTACCCGCCCGAAGCCGTACGGCGATCTCGGCCGACACCCGCCTGCGCTCTCCCCGCAGCCGCTCCACGGCGGTGCGGGTCTCACGGAAGCGGGTGTCCAGCGCCAGGAAGCCCGGCAGGTCGGCGTCCACGGCACGCTTGCGCAGCGCGTCGCGGACCCGTTCGGGGTGCTGTCGGATGAGGGTGACGTCGAGCATGGCGTGTGCTCCGTCCGGTCGGCCGGGGCAAACCGATCGCCCCGGGGGTGATCCCTCGGGGCGTGGGCGAGAGGGTGCTCGCGGTGCCACCACGCCTTCACCGTCCCACAGCCGTGGAACGGTCTCGTTCGAGCCCGATGACGGGGGCCGGCCGGCGGGGCATGGGACCCGTCCGCACGACGAGCCGTTCCTCCCCGCACTCAGGAGTGGATTCCCCCGGCCCACAAGACCGCCTTCACAGCAACGACGGCTCTCTCTGCTCGCGGGACCCGGGGTATTTGTCTCCGTCAGCGCGTTGGGGATGAGCGTAGGGGTGGGTGGGGGTGCGGGGAAGCGAATTTCGTGGGCGGGCGTGTCCGGCGGGGGCAGGTCGCAGGGGATCGGCGGTGGCTGAGCGGGACCGGGGAGCGGGACTGACGCGTGCGGCGGCGAGGTGGAGGGGGCGTTGGCAACAGCGGCTGACGTTAGCGGCGAGGCGAGAGCAAGGCGGAAAAGGTGTTGGACATCAGAGGCTGCCGCCGTGGGCGACACGAGGGGGCGCCGGGGCCCCACGCCCGTAGCAGTCGGGAGCGCGGCCAAGCCCCGCTGCTACGGCCCGGCCCGCGACAGACCGGGCGGGTGCGCCCGCCTCCGCACAAGAAAGCGCCAGGCACTCCGTAGGGCACTCGAGAACGCGTGTCAGCCCCCACCCCCAGCGGCCCAGCCCCCGAAAACCCCTAAGCCGGCGCCCCCAACTCCGCCCATACCGTCTTGCCCGTGACCCCCGGTGTGCGTACCACGCCCCAGTCCAGGCACAGGCGCTGCACGATGAACATGCCGTGGCCGCCTGGGCGGCCCGCGCGGTGGGGGGTTCTGGGGGCCGGCTGGCCTGTGCCTCGGTCGGAGACCTCGACGCGGATCATCTTTCTGTCGCAGCTGATCAGCATCTCGTCCGGCCCCTCGGCGTGCAGGCAGGCGTTGGTGACCAGTTCGGAGACGACGAGGAGCACGTCCTCGGCGGCGGCGCGCCGGTCGGCGCCGTCGGCGGGCAGCCAGCCCCAGGCATAGAGGGCCTGGCGGGCGAAGTCGCGGGCGAGCGGGACGACTCCGCTCTCGCCCGCGAACCCGAGCCTGCGGGCGTCCCGGCCCGTGGAGGGTTCGGCGTCGTCCCTGGCGGGCGGCGCCGAATCGCCACCGGGCTCCGGGCGGTCGCCCGGCGGGTAGGGCCGGGTGGTGCTCATCAGCGCTTCACCTCACCGATTCACCGGTTCACGATTCAAGAGTCGGTACGTGTTCAAGAGTCAGCTCAGTACAGGTTCGAGATCAGTACGGGGTCATACGTGTTCAACAGTCATTACGCGGATCACGAGCATTTTGGTCGCTCTGGTTCCCGACAGGTTCAGATGTTCTCCTGCCCGAGCGAACCGGCAAAACACCCCTTACTCGGCACGGAAGCCGAGGCTCGGTGAAACTGCCGGTCGCACAGGGGCGAGGGGGGCTCAGTCGGACTCGTCGGCGAGGGCGGCCCCGAGGGTGTCATGGACGGTGAAGACCGCATCCGCCCCGGTGATCTCGAACACACGTGCCACCGCGGGAGTCATCCCCGCGAGATGCACTCCGCCGCCTGCGGCATCCGCCTTCAGTCGTGCGCCGAGAAGTACGTTCAAGCCCGTGGAGTCGCAGAACTCCAGCCGTGAGCAGTCCACGACGAGCCGTGCGTATCCATGGGCGAGCAGATCCTCCAGCGGCTCGCGCAACAAATCGGCGGTGTGGTGATCCAACTCACCCGCCGGTGTCACAACGGCGCTGGGGCCCTCTTTCCGCACCTCGACCAGAAGCCGGCCAGACTGTGCGCTGCCGACCGTCCCGCGGTCCATGCCGTCTCTCTCTCCCGAGGTCGTGGCTGTTGACGTTCGCCCTGGAACACTACGCCTTCCTCACACTCTCCAACACCCGAACAAGCGCCCATAAACGGACATATGCCCGCACAGCGCACTTGCGGCGGGCTCCGGAAACCGGGTAGGGCTAGTAGAGACAAATATTTGAACATTCGATACGCCCGATTAGACCGGCTATCGATACGACCCACACAACTGTCCGACAGCCCGACCGACCGACACGACCGGCTTTGGAGGCGCCGCACTCCGCAGTGCACGCACCGGCTTCGGCAGCCATATGCCGAGAACGATGGAGGACGCCATGTCACCCCGGCTCGACGCATCGCCTACCCCGACAGCGACGTCGACACCCCCACCGGCACAACTGGATCCCAATCCCATCGAGGGGCTCCCCGAGATCCCCCCGTACGACGAGGTCGGAGCCGTCGACGCACGCGCTCTGTCCAAGACGCTCTTCGCGCGACTGGAGTCGCTCGAAGAAGGGACGCACGAATACTCGTACGTCCGCAACACGCTCGTCGAACTCAACCTCGCGCTGGTCAAGTTCGCCGCCTCCCGCTTCCGCTCACGCAGCGAGCCGATGGAGGACATCATCCAGGTCGGCACCATCGGCCTGATCAAGGCGATCGACCGCTTCGAACTCAGCCGCGGTGTCGAGTTCCCCACCTTCGCGATGCCAACCATCGTCGGTGAGATCAAGCGCTTCTTCCGCGACACCTCGTGGTCCGTGCGCGTCCCGCGCCGGCTGCAGGAACTCCGGCTCGACCTGGCCAAGGCCGGCGACGAACTGGCCCAGCAACTCGACCGCGCCCCCACCGTGGCCGAGCTCGCGGAACGCCTGAAGCTCTCCCGCGAAGAGGTCGTGGAAGGCATGGCGGCGTCGAACGCCTACACGGCGAGCTCACTCGACGCACAGCCCGAGGAGGACGACTCCGAGGGCGCGCTCGCGGACCGTATCGGCTACGAGGACCACGGACTCGAAGGCATCGAGTACGTCGAGTCGTTGAAGCCGCTGATCGCCGAACTCCCGTCCCGGGACCGGCAGATCCTCTCCCTGCGCTTCGTCGCCAACATGACGCAGTCGGAGATCGGCGACGAACTGGGCATCTCGCAGATGCATGTGTCGCGACTGCTGTCGCGAACACTGGTACGCCTGCGAAAGGGACTCACGGTCGAGGAGTGACCCCCTCCTCCTCCCGCCGGTCCCCTGCCTGTGCTGAGCGCGGCGCGCGTGTGTGCGCCGCGCTCAGGCGTTCCCGGACTCCCAGCCCCGTCGCCGACCGGCGGTCGGTGTCTCGCCGAACCGCTTCCGGTACGCCTTGACGAAGTGGCTGCCGTCGGCGAAGTGCCAGCGGGCGGCCAGTTCGGACACGGTCAGGCGGGTGGCGACCAGCTCCGCCCGGGCCCGTTCGAGGCGCCGTTCGCGGACGTACGCCATGACCGACGGCGTGGCCTGCTGGTCGAACACGCGGTAGAGCGTGCGGACCGACACATGGAGCGCGTCCGCGATGTCCCGGGGATTCAGATCGGCGTCGTAGAGCAGCCGGTTCTCGATGTACTCCTTCGCCGCCGCGAGCAGCGTCGGCATGACGTACGCGTCGTCGATGACCTGGTCGTTCAGCAGCCCCTGGAACAGCTCGACCGTCGCGCTGCGTGCCGCCGCGGCGGCCGTGGGGCCGAGCTGGTCCGCCGTCTCGCCGAAGAGACGGAGATGGGCGAGCAGCAACCGTGCGGCGGGGGACGTCTGTTCGGCGATGACGGAGAGGGTGTTCGCGGGGAAACGGAGCGCACTCGCGGGCATGTGCACAGCGAGCGCGTGGGTGCCCCGGGAGACCTCGAAGTCCCAGGGTCCCTCGTTCCTACGGACGCACAGGGTCCCGGCGGTCGCCCTGGACCGCCGGTTCCGCGAGGCGAACCGCCACTCGCCGCTGAACGTGATGTGCGTGACGATCCCGTCCCCGTGGTGCCCGACCGGGCCGCCGGTGCTTCCGGAGACGGCGTGGCTGTACTGGTCCTCGACATGGAGATCGAGCATCTTCTGGGCCCGGATGCGGACCCGGTACGCGCCTTCGCTGTGCCGCGGCAGCATCAGCGGCGGGGCCGGCACCGACTCGCCGCCCTGGTGGCGCCACGCGCTGAGCAGCACATGGTTGCGGTTCTCGTCGGCGTAGGGCACGCCGATGTCGACCACGGGAGGCGCGTCACCGCCCACCCGCCAGGCGGCTATGCCGTCGTTGGTGTCCACGGGGACAGGGTAGGAGCGCGGACCACCACCGCGGGAAGGGGCGCGCCCGTGTACATCGGGGCCGTCGGGATGGCAGAGAAGTACAAGACGGGCGGCCGAGAGGGACAAGACCCGGACGACCGGGGCGGGCGAGAGTGGCCGTAACGACCCCTCGCTGTGGGTCCGTCATCGCGCATTCGTCTCCGCGCGTTCTCACCGCGCGTTCCTCCTCCACCAACCGGAGCAAGTTCATGACCGAGTCCGTGGTCTCCCTCTTCGAGAAGCTCGTCCAGGCCGAGCCGCCCGCCGACGCACCCGTGCTGTTCGACACGGCATGCGTGCTCGGCGGCAGCGTCGCGGGGCTGCTGGCGGCACGGGTGCTGTCCGACCGTGCGCGCCGGGTCGTCGTCATCGAGTCCGACGACCTCTCGACGGAGGCTGGTGCGCGCCCCGGCGTGCCCCAGAACCGGCAGGTGCACACGCTGCTCCCCGGCGGTCAGCAGTGGGTGGAGCGGTGGCTTCCGGGCATCACGGAGGAAGCGCAGGCCCGCGGCGCCTCCTACGCCGGGTCCGACAAGGCGGTCACCACCGTCAACGGCATACCGATGGCATCGGACGGCGTGGACCACCACCTGCTCGCGATCGGCCGCCCCCTGCTGGAGGCCCTGATCCGCGACCGGGTCACGGCCCTCCCCAACGTGTCCGTCCTGCGTGCGCAGGCGACCGGACTGGACTACCGCGACGACGCCGTCAGCGCCGTCCGCTACGTCGGCGTCGACCAGGCCGACAGGAGCGCGAAGTCGCTGGACGCGGACTTCGTCGTGGACGCCATGGGCCGCTCCAGCAGGCTGTCCAACTGGCTCAAGGAGAGCGGCTACGACCACCCCCGGCTGGAGCGGCTGCCGGCCCCGATCAACTACGCCACGGCGTTGTTCGAGCGACCGGAGAAGTTCGCCGACCTGGAGACGGCCTGCGCGCTGGGGCTGTTCACGCCGGACCACCCCTCGGGCGGGGTGTCCGTCGCGGCGGCGAACGCGATCGAGGACGGGCAGTGGCTCGTCATGCTCATGGGGTACGGCGACAGCCGACCCGGCCGGACCCTCGCCGAGTTCCGCGAGGCCTGCGCCAAGCTCCCCCCGATCTTCACCGAGGCCACGGCCGGCGCCCCGATCGGCGACGTGGTGACCTACCACCAGGCCGAGAGCCGGAGGCGCCACTTCACAGAGGAGAGCCTGAACCACTTCCCCGCCCGCCTGGTCAGCGTGGGCGACGCCGTGGCGTCCTTCAACCCCATCCACGGCCAGGGCATGAGCTCCGCCAGTCTGCACGCCTCCTGCCTCGCCTCGTACCTCGCCGACGCCCCCGAACTCGGCGCGCCCGCACGGGAGTTCTTCCGCCTCCAGCAGGTGGTCGTGGACGCCGCCTGGGGAGTCTCCGCCGGCAGCGACGCCGCCCGCCTGGACGCGCAGAACGGCACCGAGGTGCCGGACGACGTACGGCAGCAGCGCTGGGCCATGGCCCAGATCGCGGCCGCCACCCTCGCGGACGGCGAGGTCACCCGCGCGTTCCGCTACGTCTCCTACATGCTGCGCCACCCCGCGACGCTGGCCGACCCGACCCTGCTGGCGAAGGCGGTAGCCGCCAACGAGGGCGCCGAGGCCAAGTGACCGACACCGTGATCGACACCGTGATCGACCGCTACATCGCGCTGGCCGACGAGGCGGTGCACGACGAGTCGGCGCTCGCCGAACTCCTGGCACTGTTCGCCCCCGACGCGACCGTGAGGCTGGGCTCGGACCCGGTCCACGGCCATGAGGCGGTCACCGCCTTCTACCGCGCACACTTCGACTCGTTCGCCGACACCAAGCACTACTGGAACACCACGGTGTTGGACGACGGCACCCTGCGGGCCGAGTGGGTATGCGCGGCACGTACGGCGGACGACCAGCTCATGACGGTCGCGGGGGTGGAGCACGCGACGCTCGACGGGGACGGCCTGATCACCGACCTGCGCAACGAGTTCACCCAGCGCCCCTGAGGGGGTTTCGCCAGCGCCTCCAAGGGGGGATGTGAAGCAGCGACGACGGGCGGGGTGACATTCGACTCCCGCTATTCACAAGGGAGTTGGGCATGACGGCACAGAACATCGACGAGGTCGTGGACGGGCTGGCCGACATCGTGCGGGAGGCGGCCCGGACCGGTGACCGGATCGGGTACTTCGCGGCGTTGTACCGGCAGGTGACCGTCGAGATCCGTAAGGCCATCCACGAGGGCCGGTTCGAGGACGGCCCCCGTATGGACCGTTTCGACACCCTCTTCGGCAACCGCTACTTCGAGGCGCACGACGCCTGGCGCCGCGACCGGAGCGGGCCGCGCTGCTGGCGCGAGACCTTCGGACTGCTGGACGACTCCGACACCGTCATCGTCCAGCACCTGATACTCGGCGTGAACGCCCACATCAACCTCGACCTGGCCGTCGCCACCGCCCGGACCAGCCCCGGCGAGGACATCCAGGCCCTACGGCACGACTTCCTACTCATCAACGACATCCTGGCGCGGGTGGTGCTGGCGGTACAGGACTCGGTCGACGCCCTGTCCCCGCTCCTGTCCCTGCTCGACCGGGTCGGCGGCCGCACCGACGAACAGATCCTCGACTTCAGCATCGTCCAGTCCCGCGCGGAGGCCTGGCACAACGCCGTGGTCCTGGCCGCCCAGACCGAACAGCAACAGACGGCCACCATCGAACGCCTCGACATCCGCGCCGCCGTACTCGCCCGCCTGATAGCCCGGCCGGGCGCGCTGGTCCGGCCTGCGCTGGAGCTGATCCGGCATACGGAGAGCGATGATGCGGGGGCGGTCATCGGGCATCTGGACAGTGCGATGGAGCGGGCGAACTGATCTGACTCAGGGTCCCTCGATGAAAGCCGCCGGAAGCGCCGCACTCGATGAGCACGTTACCCACCCCGTACACAGCGAGGGATCCGCCCGGCTCACGCACCGTCGAGCGCCCCAGTGATCTTGCGGACCATCTCCTCCATGACGGGGCCCGGCTCGCCCTTCTTCGGGCGGACCGCCGCCTCGACGGCGACCAGGACCGTGCTGCGGAAGTTGTCGGCCTCGGTCGGGTCCTGCTTCTTGAGGAGGGCCATGGCCTCGGTCAGGGCCGGCAGGACGTGGTCGGCGATCTCGGCCACGGACTTGCCGTTCAGGTTCGGGATCTTGGAGTTCTCGGCGAGGACGTAGCCCACCGGGCCGGTCGCCGAGCTGAGGGCGAGGCTGCCCTGGGTGGCGATCCGGTGGGGGGAGCCGGTGACCGCGCCGGCGGCCGACAGGAGGGTGACGGCGCCGTACGCGGCGGTGCGCAGGGTGTTCTTGTCCTGGTCGGTGAGGGTGATGGGCATCGTGGTGTGCTCCTTGGGATCCGGCGCGACCCCCGGTCGGGGCTCGCTTCGCCTTCCTTCTGGAGCAGAGCCTGCGCCCGCCCGGTTTCACGGCGGCCTCAGCGCGCTTTCAGCGGGCGGGCAGAACACGGCACTCACTGAAAGCAGCAGGTTGAGCAGGCGGCGGCCGTCAGGCCGTGCGCCTTCCTCGCCGCCATACCTCCGACACCAGCGGCACCCCGGGCCGGTAGGCCAAGTGCACATGGCTCGGCGCGTCCAGCAGGATCAGGTCGGCGCGCGCGCCCGCCGCGACCCGCCCCACGTCGTCGCGTCGTAGCGCCGCCGCACCGCCCGCCGTCGCCGACCACACCGCCTCGTCCGGCGTCATCCCCATGTCCCTTACCGCCAGCGCGATGCAGAAGGGGACGGAGGACGTGAAGGACGAGCCCGGGTTGCAGTCCGTCGACAGGGCGACCGTGACGCCCGCGTCCAACAGGCGGCGCGCGTCGGGCCATTGGGCGCGCGTCGAGAACTCCGCGCCGGGGAGCAGCGTCGCGACCGTACGGCCGCTCGCCAGGGCGTCCACGTCCGCGTCCGTGAGGTGGGTGCAGTGGTCGGCGCTCGCCGCGTCCAGTTCTACGGCGAGTTGGACGCCGGGGCCGTAGGAGAGCTGGTTGGCGTGGATGCGGGGGTGGAGGCCCTTCGCCTTGCCTGCGGTCAGGATCGCGCGGGCCTGGTCGCCGTCGAAGGCGCCCTTCTCGCAGAAGACGTCGATCCAACGGGCGTGCGGGGCACAGGCGTCGAGCATCTCGCCGGTGACCAGGGCTACGTACGCGGCGGGGTCGTCGGCGTAGTCCGGGGAGACGATGTGCGCGCCGAGGTACGTCACCTCGTCCGTGTGCGCGGCGGCGATGCGGAGGGCGCGCGCCTCGTCGGCGACCGTCAGGCCGTAGCCGGACTTCGTCTCGAAGGTGGTGGTGCCCTGGCGGAGGGCCTCGGACAGGTAACGGGTGAGGTTCGCCTCCAGTTCCCCGTCGCTCGCCGCGCGCGTCGCCGCCACCGTCGTACGGATGCCGCCCGCGCTGTACGCCCGCCCGGACATGCGGGCGTTGAACTCCTGCGTGCGGTCGCCCGCGAAGACGAGGTGGGAGTGGGAGTCGACGAAGCCCGGCAGGACCGCTCGGCCGGCTGCGTCGACCCGATTGTCAGTGGCGGGTGCTTTGCTTGAATCACCGGTCCAGACGACGCGGTCGCCTTCGATGACGACGGCCGCGTCCTGGATCAGACCGAGGGGGGATCCGTCGCCCAGGGAGGGGTCGTTGGTGACGAGTGTGGCGATGTTGGTGATGACAGTGCTGGCTGTGTTGCTCATGGCGTCCTCGTGGGTGGTCGTCAGGCGCGCAGGGCTTCGACGGCCCGCGCGAGCGCTCCGGGCACGTCCGGTACGAGCGCGTGCGCCCCGTCGCGTACGACGTGCCGCCCGCCCACGACGGTGTGCCGTACGTCCGCCGCCGTCGCCGCGAATACGGCCGTCTCGGCGCCGAGCCTGGGCAGCGGCCCCGCCGTCCTGACCGAGTCGAGCGCGATCGTCGTGAAGTCGGCGAGCGCGCCCGGTTCGAGGGTGCCCGCGTCGTCCCAGCCCAGGGCCGCGTGACCGTCGGCGGAGGCCGCGCGGAGCAGGGCCGCGGCCGTCCAGTGGCCCCGGGTGCGAGTGCGCAGGCGCTCGTTCAGCTCCATCGCGCGGGCCTCTTCGAGCAGGTCGATGACCGCGTGGCTGTCGGAGCCGAGGGAGAGGGGCGAGCCGGCTCGTTGGAGGGCGACCGCCGGGCCGATGCCGTCGGCCAGGTCGCGTTCCGTCGTCGGGCACATGCAGGTGCCGGTGCCCGAGCGTCCCAGCAACGCAATGTCCTCGTCGGTGAGGTGGGTGTTGTGGACGCCCGTGGTGCGCGGGCCCAGCACCCCGTGGTCGGCAAGGAGTTGGGTGGGGGTGCGGTCGTGGGCCTGGCGGCAGGCGTCGTTCTCGGCGGTCTGCTCGGACAGGTGCACATGGAGCGGGGCCCGCCGGTCCTCGGCCCAGCGGGCCACGGTCGCCAACTCCCGCGCGGGCACGGCCCGTACGGAGTGGATGGCGGCGCCGATCCTCGCGTGATCCCGTTCCTTGAGAAGTGAAGAGCGTTCCGCCCAGGCGTCCGCGTTTCCGTCGGAGAAGCGGAGCTGGTGGTGGTTGGGGGGCTGTCCGAAGCCGGAGGAGAAGTAGGCGGTGTCGAGGAGGGTGATGCGGATACCGGCTTCGGAGGCGGCGGCGATGAGGGCCTCGCCCATGGCGTTGGGGTCGGCGTAGGGGGTGCCGCCGTGCGCGTGGTGCACGTAATGGAACTCGCCGACCGCCGTGATCCCGGCCAGCGCCATCTCCGCGTACACCGCGCGGGCCAGTGCGTGGTAGGTGTCCGGGGTGAGCCGGTCGGCGAAGGAGTACATCAGCTCCCGCCAGGTCCAGAAGGTGCCGGAGCCGACCTGGACGGTGCCGCGCAGGGCGCGGTGGAAGGCGTGGCTGTGGGCGTTGGCGAGCCCGGGGAGGGTGAGTCCGCGCAGGATCTCGGCGCCGGGGGGCGGGGTGTCGACCTCGGTGCGGACGGCCGTGATCCGTCCCTCGGACCCCGCGGCGGAGCCGCTGATCGACACAGTCAGGGCGACGCCCGGCTCGACGTGGGTGTCGAGCCAGGCGTGTTCCAGCCAGTACGTCCGTGTGAGGGGGTGCGTCACTTGCAGGCCAGCCCTTCCAGTACGTCGGCGAGTGCGGTCACCCCGGCCACGCAGTCGTCCTCGGCCGCGAACTCGGCCGGGGAGTGCGAGACGCCCGTGGGGTTGCGCACGAACAGCATGGCGGTCGGGATGCTCCCGGAGAGGATTCCGGCGTCGTGTCCGGCGCCGGTGCCCAGGACGGGGACGGTCAGTTCCGATCCGGTGCCCAGGACGCGGGCGAGTTCGTCGCGCAGGGCGTGGTCGAACTCGACGACCGGGGTGAAGGATTCACGGACGATGTCGAGGTCGACGCCGTGGGCCTCCGCGTACTCGCGGGCCGCCTTCTCGACGCCGGTGACCACCGTGTCCAGGGTGTCCTGGTCGGCGGCGCGGGAGTCGAGCCAGCCGCGCACCAGGGAGGGGATGGCGTTGACGCCGTTCGGTTCCACGGCGATCTTCCCGAACGTGGCCACGGCACCGGCGAGTTGGGCCTCGCGGCGGGCGGCGAGCACGGTCTCGGCGTACGACAGCATCGGGTCGCGGCGGTCCACCAGGCGGGTGGTGCCGGCGTGGTTGGCCTCGCCCCGGAAGTCGAACCGCCAGCGTCCGTGCGGCCAGATGGCGCTGGCGATGCCGACCCGGTCGCCGGAGAGGTCCAGCGCGCGGCCCTGTTCGACGTGGAGTTCGACGAACGCGCCGATGCGGGCGAGCCGTTCGGGGTCGGGGCCGATGGCGTCGGCGTCGTAGCCGGCGGCCGCCATGGCCTGCGGCAGGGTGACCCCGTCACCGTCGGTCAGCCGGTGTGCCTGCTCGACGGTGAGCTGTCCGGCGGTCAGTCGCGAGCCGACGCAGGCGAGTCCGAAGCGGGCGCCCTCCTCGTCACCGAAGTTGACGAGCGCGAGCGGCTTGGTGAACCGCGCTCCCCTGCGGCGCAGTTCGTCGAGCGCGGCGAAGGACGACACGACTCCGAGGGGTCCGTCGAAGGCCCCGCCGTCCGGCACCGAGTCGAGATGCGACCCGGTGACGACGGCGTCCCCGGCCTCGGGGTCACCCAGCCAGGCCCACTGGTTGCCGTTGCGGTCGAGTTCGTAGACCAGACCGCGGACCCGGGCCTGCTCCTCGAACCAGGCCCGGCAGTCGGCGTCGGCGGCCGTCCAGGCGAAGCGACGGTAGCCGCCAGAGTCTGGATGCCGTCCGATGGGGAGCAGGTCACGCCACATCTCGTGGAAGGAACCGCCGGCGAACTCACCCTGCGGCGAATCCCTCACCGAGGAGTTGCCGCCCCGCTCGTCTCCCGGAAGGGTCACGCCTCGTCACCCTCGCGCATCGGCACCCGCACACCGCGCTCGGCCGCGACCCTCTCCGCGATGTCGTATCCGGCGTCGACGTGCCGGATGACGCCCATGCCGGGGTCGTTGGTCAGCACGCGGCGGATCTTCTCGCCGGCGAGCTTGGTGCCGTCGGCGACGGAGACCTGGCCCGCGTGGATGGAGCGGCCCATGCCGACGCCGCCGCCGTGGTGGATGGAGACCCAGGAGGCGCCGGAGGCGACGTTCACCATCGCGTTCAGCAGCGGCCAGTCGGCGATCGCGTCGGAGCCGTCGAGCATGGCCTCGGTCTCGCGGTACGGGGAGGCGACGGAGCCGGAGTCGAGGTGGTCGCGGCCGATGACCAGGGGGGCGGCCAGTTCGCCGGACGCCACCATGTCGTTGAAGCGCTCGCCCGCCTTGTCGCGCTCGCCGTAGCCGAGCCAGCAGATACGGGCGGGCAGGCCCTGGAACTGGACGCGCTCGCCGGCCATCTTGATCCAGCGGTGCAGGGATTCGTTCTCGGGGAAGAGGTCGAGGATCGCCTTGTCCGTCTTGTGGATGTCGGAGGCCTCGCCGGAGAGAGCGGCCCAGCGGAAGGGGCCCTTGCCCTCGGAGAAGAGCGGGCGGATGTAGGCGGGGACGAAGCCGGGGAAGGCGAACGCCCGCTCGTATCCGGCGAGTTGGGCCTCGCCGCGGATCGAGTTGCCGTAGTCGAAGACCTCGGCGCCGGCGTCCATGAAGCCGACCATCGCCTCGACGTGCTTGGCCATGGACTCGCGGGCGCGGGCGGTGAAACCGGCCGGGTCCTTGGCGGCGTAGTCCGCCATGTCGTCGAACTCGACGCCGACGGGGAGGTACGACAGCGGGTCGTGCGCCGAGGTCTGGTCGGTCACGATGTCGATGGGGGCGCCCTCGGCGAGCATCCGCGGGAGCAGTTCGGCCGCGTTGCCCAGCAGGCCGATGGAGAGCGGGCGGCGGGCGTCACGGGCCTCGACGGCGAGTTGGAGGGCGTGCGCGAGGGAGTCGGCGCGGACGTCGAGGTAGCGGTGCTCGATGCGGCGCTCGATGGCGCGCGGGTCGACGTCGATACAGATCGCGACGCCGTCGTTCATGGTCACGGCCAGCGGCTGGGCGCCGCCCATGCCGCCGAGTCCTGCGGTGAGGGTGATGGTTCCGGCGAGGGTGCCGCCGAACTTCTTGGCGGCGACGGCGGCGAAGGTCTCGTAGGTGCCCTGGAGGATGCCCTGGGTGCCGATGTAGATCCACGAACCGGCGGTCATCTGGCCGTACATGGTGAGGCCGAGGGCCTCGAGGCGGCGGAACTCCTCCCAGTTGGCCCAGTCGCCGACCAGGTTGGAGTTGGCGATGAGCACGCGGGGCGCCCATTCGTGGGTCTGCATCACGCCGACGGGGCGGCCGGACTGGACGAGCATCGTCTCGTCCTGCTTGAGGGTGCGCAGGGTACGGACCATGGCGTCGAAGGAGCGCCAGTCGCGGGCGGCCTTGCCGGTGCCGCCGTAGACGACGAGCTTGTCGGGGTGTTCGGCGACCTCGGGGTCCAGGTTGTTCTGCAGCATCCGCAGGGCGGCTTCCTGCTGCCATCCCAGGGCGCTCAGTTCCGTACCGCGCGGTGCTCGTACGGGGCGGGGTCCTGACATGGTCTGCCTCCTAGCGGACTGCGGTCTCTACTGCGTTCTTCACGTGGTTATTCACATCCTGGCGCTCTGAATAGAACTAGTCAATACATCGTGGTGCCGATGTGGGCAGGCTCTGGGTGTTTGGCTGGATGCAGGACACGGCTACGACACGACGGGGGATCCAGTGAGCGACGGAATCCAGGGTCACACGGACGGCACCGACGACGGCGCCGAGCGGACCGCGCGCCGGGACCAGGCGGTGCGGGCCGCGGTGGAGCAGGGGCTGCTGGGGCCGGACGCGCCGATCGTGGCGTTGCTGGACGTCACCGGGGTACGGGAGTCGGCGGCGGCGCTGCGGGCGGCGTTCGACGCGGTGATGGCGCCCGGGACGCCGGTGCTGCACGCGTTCGCGGTGAAGGCGAGCCCGCTGGTGCCGGTGCTGCGGCTGCTGCACGAGGAGGGCATCGGCGCCGAGGTGGCGAGCCCGGGCGAGCTGGCGCTGGCGCGGGCGGCGGGGGTACGGCCGGAGCGGACCGTGCTCGACGCGCCCGCGAAGACGCCGGCCGAGTTGCGGGAGGCGCTGGCGCTGGGGATCGCGGTGAACGCCGACAGCCCGCAGGAGCTGGAGCGGATCGACGGGCTGATGCGGTCGGCGAGCAGTCGTTCGCCGCTCGGGATCCGGGTCAATCCGCAGATCGGCGCGGGCTCCATCGCGGCGCTCTCCACGGCCACGGCGACCTCGAAGTTCGGGGTGGCGCTGCGCGACGAGGGGGCGCGGGAGTGGGTGGTGCGGGCGTACGCGGAGCGGCCGTGGCTGTCCCGGCTGCACGCGCACGTCGGGTCGCAGGGCATCCCGCTGGCGCTGCTCGCGCGGGGCGTCGCGGAGACGTACCAACTGGCGGAGGAGATCAACGCGCGGATCGGGCGGCGGCAGATCGACACGCTCGACATCGGTGGCGGGCTGGGCGTGAACTTCGGCTCGGACGCGACGACTCCGACCTACGCGCAGTACGCGCGGCTGCTGAAGGAGACGGTGCCGGGGCTGTTCGACGGGCGGTACGGGCTGGTGACCGAGTTCGGGCGGTCGATGCTGGCCAAGCAGGGCACGGTGGTGGCCCGGGTCGAGTACGCGAAGAGCGCCGGCGGGCGGCCGATCGCGATCACTCACGCCGGGGTGCAGGTGGCGACGCGGACGGTGTACGCGCCGCAGTCCTGGCCGCTGCGGATCGCCGCCTACGACGCCAAGGGTCGGCCCAAATCGGGGCCCGAGGTGGTGCAGGACGTCGCCGGCCCGGCCTGCTTCGCGGGTGATCTGCTGGCCGAAGGACAGGCGCTGCCCTTGCTGGAGCAGGGTGACCACGCGGCGGCACTGGACACCGGGGCGTACTACTTCGGGGCCCACTACGCCTACAACTCCCTTGCCAGGCCCGGCGTTTACGGCTTCGTGCCGGACGGGTCCGGGGGTGTGGCGTTCGCGACCGTGCGGAGGCCGCAGACGGTGGCGGAGATCGTGGCCGAATCCGGAGGGGCGCACGCCGCCGCGCTCACCACCCTGCGCGCCCCCGGGCGCCGTTGACGCACCCCTGTGACCCCGCGGTTGAACTGGTGGGGAAACAGGGTCAGTTGACCCACCTTAGTCACTCCAGGCATGTTCCACTGGAAAATGCCAGAACCCTCACCCCTCGGCCACACGGTGCGTAGCTTCGTCGTCACTCAGCCGAACCGCAGGCGGGAGGGGAGCCACGGTGCCCGGAATCGACGAGTGCTTACTGGAGGCCATGCGACTGCCCGGTGCCCGGGGCGCCGCGCTGGTCGACTGGACGAGCGGGCTGGCCCTGGGCGTCGTAGGAGAGTCGCCCGGGGGTGACCAGGAGGCCAGTGCGGCCGAGGCCGCGGAGCTGGCCCGGCTCGCGGCCGAGCACCGGGCGTTCGCGTCCGGCGGGGAGGGGGGCGCGGAGGCGGACGATCCTCCGGTGGAGGATCTGATCGTCAGCAACCGGGACAGCTATCACGTGCTGCGGTTCGTGCGGACGTCGTTCGAGAGCAGTGTGTTCCTGCACCTGTGGCTGGCCCGTGCGGACGGGAATCTCGCGCTGGCCCGGATCCGGCTCGGCGAGATGGCAGGACGGTTGGTGCTGGGATGACCGCTCTCAAGGCCACGCCGACCACCCCGCCGCCGCGGCTGCCGGTGCGGGACAAGGCGGCCGCCGGTGACCGAGCCTGGGGCGGGGTCTCACCGATGCTGACGCGGCTCGCCGCCGAGGAGGCCACCGGGGTTCTCGTGCGCGAGCGCGGCAGCCTGCATCTGGTCGGGGGCCGGGTGGTGCACGCCGAGAGCCCGTCCGCCCCCAGTCTCGACCTGCTCCTCACCGCGCGCGGCACCCTGCGCGCCGAGGCCTGGCAGGCCGCCGCCGAGGCGACCGACGAACGGCACGCCACGACCCGACTGCTGCTGGACGGGGGCCTGTTGAGCCCGGGCGCGCTGGAGTTGTGCCATCTGGGGGCGCTGTACGACGCGGCGTACTTCGTGCTCGCGCCGAGCAGTACCCCGGGGCGTTTCCGGTACGGGGTCACGCATCCGCTCGGTGGGGTGCGGCCGGTGCCGGTGGCCGCGTTGGAGCGGGAGACGCTGCGCCGGCGCGATCTGCTGCACCGTGTCTGGCCGGACGCGGCGACGGACGCCGCGCCGCTGGTGCGGGCCGAGCCGGTCGCGCCCCCGGCGATCACCTCCCGGCAGGCGGCGGTACTGGACCGGGTCGATGGCGTCCGTACGGCCCCGGACATCGCACGGCTCCTGGGCCGGCGGGCGTACCCCACGCTGCTGGATGTCCGGCGGCTGGTGTCGGCGGGCCTCGTGTCGCCCCGGCCGCCCACGCCCGCCGCCGCGCCGCCGCCCGCCGTAACCGATCGGGCCGACGTCACCGATCCCGACATCACCTTGCTGAAGAGGCTCAGGGATGCGCTGGAGGCCCTTTGAGCGGCAGCGAGCACGCGCCGAGAGGAGAGAGCCGATGGCCTCCGAGGCCGAAATCCTTGACGAACTGCGCCGGTTGAGAGCCCGCGTGCCCCAACTGACCGGGGCGCTTGCGGCGGGCGTCGACGGTCTCGTCCTGGCGCAGGACACCCCGGGCGTCGAGCCGGAGCGCGTGGCGGCGCTCACCGTGACGGCACTCGGCGTGGCCGTACGGATGGCGGACGCGACCGGGCAGGGCGACTTCCGCGAGCTGCTCGTACGCGGGGTCTACGGCTATGTCGCGACCTACGCGGCGGGCTCGGGCGCCGTGCTGACCGTGCTCGCCCAGGACCGCGTCAACCTCGGCCGACTGCTGCTGGAGGGCCGCCGGGCGGGGGCCCGGATCGGGGAACTGGTCGACGCCGAGGCGGCGGCCGCGGAGCAAACCGGAACGGCGCCCGCGGTCGAGGCACCACCCAAAACCACCACCGCACGAACGAGAACGGCGCGCACACCACGCACCACCGCAACGACCAACGCGCGCACCACCACGGAAAGTTGAACGGACCCAAGGGAGCACTGTCATGGCCAACACCGAAACCTCGCTCAAAGAGGCGCTGACCTCCATCGAGGGCGCGACCGGAGTCGCGCTCGTCGACTACACCAGCGGTATGGCGCTCGGCACGATGGGCGGGAGCAAGACCTTCGACCTCGGCGTCGCCGCCGCCGGGAACACCGACGTGGTGCGCGCCAAGATGCGCACCATGGAGCACCTCGGGCTGAAGGGCGATATCGAGGACATCCTGATCACCCTGTCGAACCAGTACCACCTGATCCGGCTGCTCAAGGGGCGCGGCGGCAACGGCCTCTTCATCTACCTGGTGCTGGACTCCAGTCGGAGCAACCTGGCGATGGCCCGCCACCAGTTGAAGAAGATCGAGGCGGACCTGGAGGTCTAGGCCCGGTCGGCTACGCGAACACGTCGCCGCGGCGGCGCGCCCCGCCCGGGGTGGCGTCGCCCGCGGCGATGCCGGTGGAGCGGAAGCCCTTGACCGGTTTGCCGACGGGCGCGCCGTCGCGCTTGTCCAGCCAGTCCACCCGGATCCACAGCAGTACGTCCTCGGCCCGCTCCCGGCGGCCCAGCCAGGCGGCTTTCAGGCGCAGCCCGGCACCGGTGCCGGCGAGCAGCATGCCGCCCGCCGCGGGCACGGCGAAGGCGCTGCCCAGCGCGAGCACGAAGGCGAGCACGATCCACCAGCGGTGGGCGCGGCGCCAGTTCCGCACACTCACCGCGCGGTCCTGGAGCACGTCGTGCTTGCCGGCCCGGGCGGCGCCGCGCGCGAGGGTGGTGTAGCGCTTACGGCGCGCGTACGACACGACGGCCGCCGCGACGATGAACAGCGCGGCCCCGGCCATCACCCCGATCCGACGCCCGGTGATCCCCTCCGGCAACACCCCGACACCCGCCGCCAGCACCCCGAACCACCACAGCGGCGCGGCCCCGGCACGTACGACGACCGCCACTCGGGCCAGCCCCTGGACTCTCCGATCTCCGCGTGCCACGTCCCGCCTCCTGGTCGTCCCGGCACAGTTCCGTAGTGCGGGGAGACTAGTGAGCGAACGTGAGACGAATCTGAGAACACCCCAGATGGGACAGGGACCCTCATTCCACGAACGGCCCCGCGGCCAGTGTCGGCACTCCCCGGCGGCCGCCGAGAAGCCAAGGCCACGCACGCGGCTCCCACTCACCGAAGGCCACCGGCAACAACGGACGCCCACCATCACCGACCGATGACTTCAGCCGCAGCCGTCGACAATCACCGGCCGCACCACCGATTCCCCTCCCCCGCCCCAGCCAGCGCAGCGTCCCTCACTCCACAAACAACCCCCGGGCCGCAGCCCGCCCGTCGAACTCCTCCAACCGGGCCTGCGCGTCCGGAAGGTCGTCGCACATCGCTTCCAGCAGCACCCGGCCGAGCAGCATCGGGGCGCAGGCCGTGTCGAAGGCGAGGCCGGTGCCTACGGCGGCCGGGATCAGGAGGTCCGAGACCTTGGCGACCGGGGCGAACGCCGAATCCGCGACGGTGACCACGGTCAGGCCCGCCTCCCTCGCGTACGTCAGGGTGTCCACGACCTCTCGGGGATGCCGCGGCAGCGCGAAGCACAGCAGGGTGGTGGCGCCGGCGCGGACAGCCGCGTCGATGCGGTCGTGGATCATCGTGCCGCCCTCGTTGAGCAGCCGTACGTCCGGATGGACCTTCGCGGCGAAGTACGCGAAGCCGTACGCCTGGGAGGCCGCCGCGCGCAGGCCGAGGACGGGCAGCGGGCGTGAGGCGGCGAGGAGGCGGCCCGCCTTGGCGACCGGGCGGGGGTCGGCCAGTATCTCGGAGAGGTGCTTCAGGTTCTCGATCTCGGCCGCCACGGCCTGCTGGTACTCGTTGTACGACCCCGCGTCAGGCGCCGACTCGGCGGGCGCGACCTCGCGGAGGTGTTTGCGCAGCGCCGGGTAGCCGTCGAAGCCGAGGGCGACCGCGAAGCGGGTCACGGAGGGCTGGCTGACGCCGGCGAGTTCGGCGAGTTCCACGCTGGACAGGAACGGCACGTCGGCGGCGCGCCGCACCATGCTGTGCGCGATGCGTCGCTGGGTCGGCGTGAGCCGGTGCCCCTCGAAGAGCGCCTGCAGCCGTGCCGCCGGGCTGTCGGTCACATCCATGCTCCTGTCCACAGGACCGTCCGCGTCCATGTCCACGTCCGTGTTCACGTTCATGCCGTGCTTCCCCTCCAGATGTCCGTGAACCGGTCGAGCAGTCCGGCCGCCGCCGTCACATCGTCCGTGAGCGGCCGGTCCGCCGGGTCCTCGTCGAGCACCGACTCGGCGAGTTCCAGCGCGCGGCCGACCGGCAGGTCCGGTTCGGGCCGCAGGTCGCGCTGGCGCAACGCCCGTACGGCGGCGACGAGTTCGCAGCCCACGACGAGACGGTACGCGCGGCAGGCCCGCAGTGTCTGACGTGCGGCGAGCGAGGCGAAGCTGGCCTGCTCCTCGACGCCCCGGGAGAGTACAGCGTGCCCGAGCGAGGCGGGGGCCGAGAACGCGCGCAGATCGCCGAGCGCGGCCGCGGCGGCGTACTCCAGGATCATGATGCCGGAGGAGGCGGGTTCCTGGTCCGCCAGGAACGGCTTGAGGCGGGTGAACGCGGGCTCGTTGAGCGAGGACAGCCGGGACGTCGACAGCCGGGCGACCTGGGTGATCGCGAGCCTGAAGTGGTCCAGGGCGAGGGCGAGTTGTGCCTGGTAGAAGCCGCCGTGGTGGTAGGCGGCCATGTCCTCCGGGGAGATGAACGGGTTCTCGGCGGCGGCGTTGATCTCTATCGCGAGGACCTCCTCCAGCGCGTCCGCCGCGTCGTGCGCGGGCCCGTGGATCTGCGGCAGACAGCGGAAGCCGTACGGGTCCTGGATCCGGCCGAGGGGAGGCGTGGGCCGGTCGGCGGCGCCGATCAACTCCCGCATCCGCCGGGCGACTTCGGTCGATCCCCGGTGCGGCCGGGCGGCGTGCACGGGTGCGGCGAACGGCTCGTGCGAACCGTCGACGGCGAGCAGCGAGAGCGCGCCGACGACCTGGGTGGCACCGATGAGGCCGCGCAACTCGTGCAGGGCGAGGGCCGATTGGCCAAGAGTGAGCGCGTTGCTGCTGATCATCGCCAACGCGTCGTTGTTGTCGAGGGGTTGGGGTTCGGGGACGCCCACGAGACCGTGCTCCCCCGAGACGCTCCGCCAAGGATGCTCCCCCACCAACGCCAGCCCCACCTGCGCCAGCGCCGCGATGTCCCCCGTCCCCACCGACCCGAACTCGTTGACGACCGGGTACACCCCGTTCTCCAACGCCTCGCACAGCGCGCCGACGACCGTGGGCCGCAGTCCCGCACCGCCCGCGAGCAGTTGGTTGGCGCGGACGGCAAGCATGGCCCGCACCTCGCGGGCCGGGAGTTCGTCGCCGATCGCGCCGGCGTGGCTGCGCAGGAGCCGTAGGCCGTGTTCGGCGGCGGCCTCGGTGGGCACGTCCTCGTTCCGGTTGGCGCCGACGCCGGTCGAGCGGCCGTAGACGCGGCCGGTCGCGGCGATCCGGCGGGCCGCGTCCCAGGAGTCGGTCGCGCGCTTCATCGCCTCGGTGCCGGGGACCGGCCGGGCGTCCCCGTCGGCGAGCCGGACGACATCGACGACCCCGAGCCCGACCCCGTCGAGGACCACGAGACCGGAGCCACCGGACACCATCGCATCAGTAGCGTCCACGATCCGAGACGACATAAGGCGCCAAACTCCCCTCAATCAGGACACTCGATCTTGCCTGCCGGGCATCCGTTACCTCGGATTAACGCGGAGACATTGACAAACTATTCAGACACCAAGAACTCTGCATGACGTTATACAGCCGGGCAAGGGACAACTCATGATCCAGTTCGACGCGGTCCACAAGCGCTTCCCCAACGGCACGACAGCGGTTCACGATCTCTCCCTGGAGATGCCGGAAGGCGGGGTCACCGTACTGGTCGGTTCCTCCGGTTGCGGCAAGACGACCACCCTTCGGATGATCAACCGGATGATCGAACCGACCTCGGGCGTCATCAAGGTCGGCGGCAAGGACGTCACCCAGCAGGACGCCGCCGAGCTGCGCCGCTCCATCGGGTACGTCATCCAGCAGTCGGGGCTCTTCCCGCACCGCACGGTCCTCGACAACATCGCCACCGTGCCGCTCCTGCTGGGGCACGGCCGGAAGAAGGCCAGGGCCCGCGCGGCCGAGCTGCTGGAAACCGTCGGCCTCGCCGCCGACGCCGGCAAGCGGTACCCGCACCAGCTCTCCGGCGGCCAGCAGCAGCGCGTCGGCGTGGCCCGCGCGCTCGCCGCCGACCCGCCGGTACTGCTGATGGACGAGCCCTTCGGCGCCGTCGACCCGGTGGTGCGCACCCAGCTCCAGGACGAACTCCTGCGCCTGCAGAAGGAGTTGAACAAGACCATCGTCTTCGTCACGCACGACGTCGACGAGGCCGTACGGCTCGGCGACCGCATCGCGATCTTCCGCACCGGCGGCCACCTCGTCCAGTGCGCGGCCCCCGCCGAGCTCCTCGCCCGCCCGGCCGACGACTTCGTCGCCGACTTCCTCGGCGCCGAACGCGGCCTCAAGCTGCTCTCGCTGAAGACCCTCGCCGACGTCCCGCAGGCTCCGGCCCCCGAGGGCGGCACCTGGACTCTCGCAGTCGACGAGGCGCGCAGGCCCCTGCACTGGACGTCGAAAGACACGAAGGACGCCGAGATCCCCGTACGACCGCTCCAGGACGGCGACTCCCTGCTCGCCGCGCTCGACGAGTCGATCGCCTCCCCCACCGGCCTGATAGCCCGCGTCGACGCGGCCGGCGTCCTCACCGGCGTCTCGTCCCGCGACGACATCCACCTGCACGCGGGCCGGGCGCACACGGAAGCCCGGGTGGCGGCGTGACCGTCGACTGGTCGTGGATAGGCGACCACACCGACGACCTCACCAGCCTGACCCTCTCCCACCTCCAGGCCGCGATGACGGCCGTCTTCCTCGGCCTCGTCATCTCGCTCCCGCTGGCCGTGGTCGCCCACCGGGTCCGCCCGCTGCGCGGCTTCCTGCTCGGCCTCTCGAACGTGCTGTTCACGATCCCGTCGATCGCGATCTTCGTGCTCCTCCTCCCGATCAGCGGCCTGACCCGCACCACCACCGTGATCGGGCTGACGGTCTACACGCTGGTCGTGCTGCTGCGGAACACGGTCGAAGGACTCGACTCGGTCCCGACGAAGACCAAGGAGGCCGCGAAGGCGATGGGCACGCGCCCCCTGCGCACGCTCCTCACCGTCGAACTCCCCCTCGCGCTCCCGGTGATCATGGCCGGTGTCCGCATCGCGACCGTGATGTCGATCTCGCTGGTCTCGGTCGCGACCTACATCGGCGACGGCGGCCTCGGCCAGCTCTTCACCGACGGCTTCCAGCGCGACTTCCCGACACCGGTGATCGTGGGCGTGGTCCTCACCCTGCTGCTCGCCGTGGTCGCGGACGCGGCCCTGGTCGCCCTCCAGTACGTACTCACCCCGTGGAAGAGGCGGCGAGCCTGATGTTCGAACTCTTCAAGAACCTCGCCAAGTGGCTGACCAGCGGCTCCCAGTGGGCCGGTGCGGACGGCATCGCGCACCGCCTCGCCGAGCACCTCCAGTACTCGCTGCTCGCGACCCTCATCGCGGCCGCGATCGGCCTCCCGCTCGGCCTGCTGATCGGGCACACCGGCAAGGGCGCGTTCCTCGCGATCAACCTCGCCTCCTTCGGCCGCGCGCTGCCGACCGTGGGCCTGGTCGTCCTCGTCTTCCTGGCCAGCGGCCTGTCCATGTGGCCGGTGTACATCGCGCTGGTCGCCCTCGCGGTCCCGTCCATCGTCACCAACACCTACGCCGGCATGACGGCCGTGGACCCGGACGTGAAGGACGCGGCGCGCGGCCAGGGCATGCGCGGCCACCAGGTGCTGTTCCAGGTCGAGTTGCCCCTCGCGCTCCCCCTGATCATGACCGGCCTGCGCCTCGCCCTCATCCAGGTCGTCGCCACCGCCACGATCGCCGCCTACGTCTCCTTCGGGGGCCTGGGCCGGTACGTCTTCGACGGACTCGCCCAGCGCGACCTCGTGCAGGTGCTCGGCGGGGCGGTGCTCGTCGCCGTCGTGGCGATCGTCCTGGACCTGGGCCTCTCCACCCTCCAGCGCTTCCTCTTCCGCCACCGCACCGCGTAGGGAACTCCGAAATGAATCGTCGTACCGTCCTCGGCGGCCTCTTCGCGGTCGCCTCCGTCCCCGTCCTCTCCGCCTGCGCGAGCGGTGTCACCTCGCTCGACGGCGGGGGCTCGGCCGGCGGTGGCAGCGCCTCCAGCAAGAACGGCGTCACCATCGGCACCGCCAACTTCACCGAGAACCAGGTGCTGGGCTACCTCTACGCCGCCGTCCTCGAAACGGCCGGCGTGAAGGTCAAGGTCCGCCCCAACCTCGGCACCCGCGAGATCGTCTTCCCCGCCCTCAAGAGCGGCGACATCGACCTCCTGCCCGAGTACCAGGGCTCGCTGCTCACCTACCTCCAGCCCAAGTCCAAGGTCGCGGAGGCGGGCGCGATGCAGAACGCCCTCACCCTCGCCCTCCCCTCCGGCCTCCAGGTCCTGCCCTACGGCGTGGCCGAGGACGCCGACTGCTTCGTCGTCACCCGCGCGACCGCGAAGAAGTACGGTCTGACCTCGCTGGCCGACCTGAAGAAGGTGAACGGCCAACTGGTCATCGGCGCCTCGGCCGAGGTGAAGACCCGTCAGGTGGGCGTCGTAGGACTGAAGGACGTGTACGGCGTGGAGTTCAAGGAGTTCAAGTCCCTTGATTCCGACGGGCCGTTGGTCAAGGGCGCCCTCAAGAAGGGCGATGTGGACGTGGCGAACCTGTTCACCACCGACACCGACATCAAGGCCAACGACTGGGTCGTGCTGACCGACCCCAAGACCCTGATCCCCAGTCAGCACATCGTCCCGCTCATCGCCGACCGGGTGGCCGACTCCACGGTCCGCAAGGCGCTGGCCCGGCTCGGCAACGTCCTGACCACCGCCCAGCTCACCGAGTTGAACCGCCAGGTGGACAAGGACAAGAAGGACCCGGAGGACGTGGCGAACGCGTACGCGAAGCAGCACGGGCTGGCCAAGGGGTGAGCGGTGACCGTCGGCGCTGAACCCGACGTCCGACAGGGGGGCTATCCCCAGTGCGGCGGGCGCCGCGGCTCCCTAATCTGAGTCGCATGACGGGAATGGACTCGCACGACGCCGAACTCAAGAAGGAACTCAACGCCACTCTGCAGGCGCGCAGGGAACTGGGCGACGAGTACGAGTCGGCGCTGGTCGACTCGTTCCTGGAGAAGGTCGACCAGCGCATCGACGGCGCGGTGGAGCGCCGGGTGCGCCGGCAGATGGCCGAGCAGCAGATGGTGGTCGCCCGCGGCTCACGGGGCCCGAAACCCACCGACTCCTGGGGCGAGCGCTTCGGCTTCGGCATCGTCTCGATGGTCCTGGCGATCCCCCTCTCCGCGATCGGCGGCGGCCTCGCCCACCTCCCCGGCCTGCTGGTGGCCTGGGCAGGCATCGTCGGCGTCAACGCCGTGCAGGCCGCCCGCACCAACCCGGGGCTGTTCGGCGGCCGCCGGCATCAGAAGTCGGGCCAGAACAGCGAGTGGGAGGGCTGAGGGGAGGTACTTCTCGGTACTTCCGGGTATTTCTCGGTACCGGTCGGCACCATCAGCCCGTCCGGCGTTTGAGGACGAGGCCGTCCAGGCCGAAGGGGGGTCTGGGGGCGCAGCCCCCGGGACAGCGACACCAACACCGGGTGCCATAAGAACCGCCAAACCCGCGCGGCGAAAGTCTTGCGCGGGGACCGCCGCACCCCCCGTTGCCGGGAGGGCGGGACGACGGCGGTCCCCGCGAGGGACGCGTGCCGGGTCAGGCCTGGCGTGCGCGTCCAAGGCGTCGGTGGAGGTCCGGGAGCCGCTCCGGAGGTCCGTGACGCCGTTTCTGTGTCGGCGAGGCGGGGAGCCGCTCCCGCCTGCCGACATCCCCTAATCTGCACGACCCGTGTTAAGCGGGTGCTGCGTGGACGTGACGCGCTCGTACCACTTCCGCGAAGTCCACCATCCGGACCGGCGACCGCAAAGTTGCCGTCGCCACGGCCCGTTCACCGGACGTTCGCTACTGCTTCCCGCCCTTGGCGAGGAAGGACAGCAGGTCCTGCCGGCTGATGACCCCGGTCGGTTTGCCCTCGACCAGGACGATCGCCGCGTCGGCCGCGCCCAGCACGGTCATCAGGTCGCCCACCGGCTCACCGGAACCGACCTGCGGCAGCGGAGCCGACATGTGCTTCTCCAGCGAGTCGGAGAGGGACGCCCGCTGGGTGAACAGGGCGTCCAGCAGCTCCCGTTCGACGACCGAGCCGACGACCTCGGCCGCCATGACGTCCGGGTGACCGGCGCCCGGCTTCACGATCGGCATCTGCGAGACGCCGTACTCACGCAGCACGTCGATGGCCTCGCCGACCGTCTCGTCCGGGTGCATGTGCACGAGGGACGGGATGGCGCCGTGCACCTTGTCGTTGAGGACGTCGGCGACGCGGGCGCTGGGGCCCTCGTCCTCCAGGAAGCCGTAGTCCGCCATCCACTCGTCGTTGAAGATCTTGCTCAGGTACCCGCGCCCGCTGTCGGGCAGCAGCACGACCACCACGTCGTCGGGACCGAGCCGCTCCGCGACCCGCAGCGCGGCGACGACGGCCATCCCGCAGGAGCCGCCGACGAGCAGCCCCTCCTCCTTCGCCAGCCGCCGGGTCATCTGGAAGGAGTCCTTGTCGGACACGGCGACGATCTCGTCCGCGACGGTCCGGTCGTAGGCGGTCGGCCAGAAGTCCTCACCGACACCCTCGACGAGATACGGCCGCCCGGAGCCACCGGAGTAGACCGAGCCCTCGGGGTCGGCGCCCACGACCTGCACCCGGCCCTCGCTGGCGTCCTTCAGGTAACGCCCGGTGCCGGAGATGGTCCCGCCCGTGCCGACGCCCGCCACGAAGTGGGTGATCCGCCCCTCCGTCTGCTCCCACAGCTCGGGGCCGGTCGAGTGGTAGTGGGAGAGCGGGTTGTTCGGGTTGGAGTACTGGTCGGGCTTCCAGGCACCCGGCGTCTCACGGACCAGCCGGTCGGAGACGTTGTAGTAGGAGTCGGGGTGCTCGGGGTCCACGGCGGTGGGGCACACGACCACCTCGGCGCCGTAGGCCCGCAGCACGTTGATCTTGTCGGTGGACACCTTGTCGGGGCACACGAAGATGCAGTGGTACCCCTTCTGCTGGGCGACGATGGCCAGGCCGACGCCGGTGTTGCCGCTGGTCGGCTCGACGATGGTGCCGCCGGGCTTGAGCGCGCCGCTCTGCTCGGCCGCCTCGATCATGCGCAGGGCGATGCGGTCCTTCACACTCCCGCCGGGGTTGAAGTACTCCACCTTGGCCAGAACGGTCGCCTGGATGCCCTCGGTCACGCTGTTGAGCCTCACCAGCGGGGTGTTGCCGACGAGGCTGATCATCGAGTCGTGGAATTGCACCGTTGTCTCCGGTCGCTGCAAAAGAAGTGGTCTTGATGGGTCCCGTCAGCCTAAGGCCCGGAAATGACGTTCACCGCCTGTTGAGATTGGGCGACGTGCTGTTCGGGGCAAGGAGTGGGTGACGGCTCAGAGGAGGTGGCGGCGACGTATGACGAGGATGTCGAGGGCACGGGTGGCCCGACGGATCGCGGCCGGTGCGGCGTACGGCGGCGGCGGGGTGGGACTGGTGGGCGCGGCGGCCGTCGGCCTGGTGCTGGCCGAGGTCCGCTTCGTGAAGCGACATGTGGGCAACGGCCATGGCCCGGGCAGCAACCATGTGCCCAGCGCCGATGGCCGCTACGGCCATGTCTACGACACCCCGGGTGAACCCCCGCTCCGGCTGACCATGCTCGGCGACTCCACGGCGGCCGGGCAGGGCGTGCACCGGGCGGCCCAGACCCCGGGCGCCCTGCTGGCCTCGGGCCTCGCCGCGGTCGCGGAGCGCCCGGTCGAGCTGCGCAACGTGGCCCTCCCGGGCGCCCAGTCCGACGACCTGGACCGCCAGGTCGCGCTGGCCCTCGCGGACACCTCCCAAGTGCCCGACGTCTGCGTGATCATGATCGGCGCGAACGACGTCACCCACCGCATGCACCCGACCAGATCGGTCCGCCACCTCTCGGCGACGGTACGACGGCTGCGCACGGCCGGCGCCGAGGTGGTCGTCGGCACCTGTCCCGACCTCGGGACGGTGGAGCAGGTCCAGCAGCCGCTGCGCTGGCTGGCCCGCCGGGCCTCGCGGCAACTGGCGGCGGCCCAGACGATCGGCACGGTCGAGCAGGGCGGGCGCACGGTGTCGCTGGGCGACCTGCTGGGCCCCGAGTTCGCGGCGAACCCTCGCGAGCTGTTCGGCCCCGACAACTTCCACCCCTCGGCGGAGGGCTACGCGACCGCGGCGATGGCGGTCCTGCCGACCGTCTGCGCGGCCCTGGGCCTCTGGCCGGCCGAAGAGGACCGCCCGGACGCCTCCCGCCGCGAGGGCTTCCTCCCGGTGGCACGAGCGGCCGCGGAGGCCGCTTCGGAGGCGGGCACGGAGGTCGCGGCGGCGATGCCGACGGGTCCGAGGGGACCTTGGGCCCTTCTCAAGAGGCGGCGGCGACGCCAGGTGCCGGAGCCCGAGGGGGCGCCCTCCAGCCCGTCCGGCGTTTGAGGACGAGGCCCCTTCAGGGCCGAAGGGGGGTCTGGGGGCACAGCCCCCGAGGCGCGCACCTCACCGACCCGCACCCGGAATCCGCCCCACCGCCGGAGGCCCAAGCAAGCGCTTAGACAATTGCGGTCAGGGTCACACAGCGTTCCCCGTGACCTGCGCCATACGTACGGGTAACTTCCAAAGAAGCCGTGCCAGTCAGTCCCCCCGTACGAACGCCAATGGAGCCGTGATGCCCGAAGCCGTCATCGTCTCGACCGCCCGCTCCCCCATCGGCCGCGCCGTCAAGGGCTCCCTCAAGGACCTGCGCCCCGACGACCTCACCGCCACGATCATCCAGGCCGCCCTCGCGAAGATCCCCGAGCTGGACCCGAAGCTCATCGAGGACCTGATGCTCGGCTGCGGCCTCCCCGGCGGCGAGCAGGGCTACAACCTCGGCCGGATCGTCGCCGTACAGATGGGCATGGACCACCTGCCGGGCTGCACGATCACCCGTTACTGTTCCTCGTCCCTGCAGACCAGCCGCATGGCCCTGCACGCCATCAAGGCCGGCGAGGGCGACATCTTCGTCTCGGCCGGTGTCGAGATGGTCTCCCGTTACGCCAAGGGCAGCTCGGACGGTCTCCCGGACACCACGAACCCGATCTTCGCCGAGGCGCAGGAGCGCACCGCCGCCACGGCCGCGTCCGAGGGCTCCACCTGGCACGACCCGCGCGAGGACGGCCTGCTCCCCGACCCGTACATCGCGATGGGCCAGACCGCCGAGAACCTGGCCCGGATCAAGGGCGTCACCCGCCAGGACATGGACGAGTTCGGGGTCCGCTCGCAGAACCTCGCCGAGGAAGCCATCAAGAACGGCTTCTGGGAGCGCGAGATCACCCCGGTCACGCTGCCGGACGGCACGGTCGTCTCGAAGGACGACGGCCCGCGCGCCGGCGTCACCCTGGAGGGCGTCTCCGGCCTCAAGCCGGTCTTCCGCCCCGACGGCCTGGTCACGGCCGGCAACTGCTGCCCGCTGAACGACGGCGCCGCAGCGGTCGTCATCATGAGCGACACCAAGGCCCGCGAGCTGGGCCTGACCCCGCTGGCCCGGATCGTGTCGACCGGTGTCTCCGGCCTCTCCCCCGAGATCATGGGCCTCGGCCCGGTCGAGGCGTCGAAGCAGGCGCTGGGCCGCGCCGGTCTGACCGTCGACGACATCGACCTGTTCGAGATCAACGAGGCGTTCGCCGCCCAGGTGATCCCGTCCTACCGCGACCTGAACATCCCGCTGGAGAAGCTGAACGTGAACGGCGGCGCGATCGCCGTGGGCCACCCCTTCGGCATGACCGGCGCCCGCATCACGGGCACGCTGATCAACTCCCTCCAGTTCCACGACAAGCAGTTCGGCCTGGAGACGATGTGCGTGGGCGGCGGCCAGGGCATGGCGATGGTCATCGAGCGCCTCAGCTAGTCAACTCCCCGTAGCCGTACGGGAACTTTGCGTCACCCTCAGGCCCGGAACCCAGTAACCACCTGGGTTCTGGGCCGATTTGTGATCCAATCTCCCCCAGGATGTGACCTATCTCCCTTCGAAAAGGGATTTCCCCAGGTCAGGACCGTTTCACCACCAAACATCGGGCCCAAAGTCCTGCCCGTTTCGTGACGTTACGCACTGACAGCTGGTTAGTCCGCCCTTCAAGCTGATGTAGGAAGTCGGGGGTCGACTTTGAACCGGGAGTACGTCAGTGAGCGCCATGCCGATCGCTTTGCTGCTCACCACGGCCGCCACAGGCGCCGTGGGCGTCGCCGTCCTGCGCACCCTCTTGGTGCTCCGTCGCCAGGTAGCAGCCCTGCACACCGAACTCGCCGAGAGCCGGGCCGCCGCCCTGCGGCCGCTCGTGCCGGCCGCCCGCACCCACACCGACGCGGATGAGATACGCGCCGCCGTGGCCGAGGCCCTGGCCGAGGAGCGGGAGCGGGAACTGGCCGAGGCGCGGGCCTTCTGGGCCGCCCAGGAAGCCCGCGACACCGAGGTGCCGACCCTGCTGGGTCTGCCGGACAGCGAGCTGTTCATGCCCCGCCAGAGCGACTTCGTGGGCCTCGAACCGCTGGAGCCGGTGACCGAGCCGTTCGCGGAGGCCGACGAGTTCGCCGGGGACTCCCCCGAACTGGCCGCCGCCCGCCGCCGCCACCCCTCCCACCCGGACTTCGTACCGGCCCAGTCACCCGTGGCGAACGACCACGAACGCACGGTGGCGACGCTGGAGGAGCTGGCCGAGTCCGCCGTGGAACTGGCCGACGTCCGCCCCGGCCCCCTCGGCACCCTCGACGTGTACGTCTTCGTCGACGGCACCACCCTCTGCATGACCCCGGGCCACCGCGAAACCGCCGAACGCCTCGCAGCCGCCCTCCGCGCCGGCGAGACCCCGTTCCTCCTGGGCGGCTCCGGAGTCTCGGGCGCGTACACCCTGACGTTCGCCTGCGGCGAGGAGAACGTCTACATCCTGGCGGACCGGGTCATAGCGTCGCTGTAAGGGGTGTTACTTCGGGGGTCTGACTCAGACCCCCGCCCGCTTCTGCGCCTCCGCGACCAACTCCAGCGCCTCCGAAACGTCCGCCTCGCTCACCAGTACCAGCGCGAAGTCATGCACGGCCACGGTGATTTGGTCGGCGACGGCGAACATCCCCGCATCCGGCATCTCCCGAGGCTCCACCCCGGGCTCCTCCGCCAACTGCGCCCGCCGGGTCATCTCCCTGGCCAGCGCCAGCGCTTCCGCGGCGGCCCCCCGTTGCAACCGGCTCTGCGGCGCGGCCCGAAGCCGGTCGGCAAAGTGATCCACCGCTTGCGTCAACCGCGTCGTATCCACCACGCCGCGAGACTACGCGCCGCACCGGGACTGTTGCCAACGGGCGAACGCTCAGGCACGGTGACTTGAAGGACCGGCTTACACCCCATGCGTCCGGAGGCGCCGATGTCCCAAGTGTTCTCCCAGGAGACCCACCGCAACCTGCTCGCCCGCATCCCCCACTGCACCGGTCGTGAAGTGTCCGACTGGCTGCGCACCGTCGACGAAGGCCCCGCCCTCTTCCGTTTCGAGGAGAAGGTCAGCTGGCTCCGCGCCGAGCACGACCTCGCGTACGGCCACGCCAAGGCGATCATTCACGAGTACGACCTGAGGAGGGCCGCGCGCAAACTGCTCTAGGCGCGCACCGCGGACACGACCACAAGACGACGAAGGGCCCCGGGACGAACCCGGGGCCCTTTCACGTGCGTCGGCCAAGCCGCTAGTCGTTGCTGTTGAGGATCGCGAGGATCCGCAGGAACTCCATGTAGATCCACACCAGCGTCAGCGTGAGCCCGAAGGCCGCCAGCCACGCCTCTTCCTTCGGGGCGCCGTACGCGATGCCGTCCTCGACCTGCTTGAAGTCGAGGGCGAGGAAGCACGCGCCGAGGATGATGCCGACGACGCCGAAGAAGATGCCGAGCGGGCCGCTGCGGAAGCCGAGGCCGTCACCGCCGCCGAACGCCGCGAACAGCAGGTTGACCACCATCAGCAGCACGAAGCCGAGCGCGGCCGCCATCACGAAGCCGTAGAAACGGCGGGTGACGCGGATCCAGCCCGCGCGGTACGCGATGAGCACGCCGGCGAAGACGGCCATCGTGCCGATCACGGCCTGCATGGCCGCGCCGCTCGCGATGCGGTTGTCGACGACGCTGGAGACGACGCCGAGGAAGACGCCTTCCAGGGCGGCGTACGACAGGATCAGCGCGGGGACGGGCTTGCGCTTGAAGGACTGGATGAACCCCAGCACCATCGCGATCAGCGCGGCGCCGATCCCGATGCCGTACGAACGGCCGATGTTGGCGTCGTCGACCGGGAGCAGCGCCCAGGCGAGCGCGGCCGTGACGATCAGTGTGCCGAGGGTGGTGCCGGTGCGCAGGACGACGTCGTCCATGGTCATCCGGCCGGTGGTGGCCGGGGCCTGGGGCGGTGCGCCCTGCTGGAGGCCCTGCTGGGCGTAGGGGTTCTGCGCGTACGGGTTGCCCCCCGCGTAGGGGTTGCCCTGCGTGCCCACGGCGGGGCCCCCGGCCTGCGGCGCGGTGTTGAAGCCCGCGTAGCCGTTGTCGCGGCTGAACCCCCGTCGCGAGAAGACCGGGTTTCTGCTCCTCATTTCACTCCTCCATGGCCGCCTCGCGCGGCCTTGGCCTCAAGAGTAATAGGTAGGCAAAGGATTGACCCTACCCCTTGGGGAGGATCTTCCCCTCGTCCCGCCACGGTACGCGGTGGACCGTATGCCCAGAGCACACTGGTACCAACCCGTGACGCCCCTCTTGGAGGCCTCTTATCCCTGCTCATCCAGGGGAAACCCGGTGTACGCCTCCGCGAGGTCCGTCTCGGCTGCCCGGGAGGACGCGATCCGCTCCAGCCGGGCCAGTTGGAGCCGCCCGTCGAAGGGCGTCGCGTCGGGCGCGCGGTGCAGGAGGCTCGTCATGTCGTAGGAGAACCGCTCGGCCTGCCAGACCCGTCGCAGGCAGGTGGCGGAGTACGCGTCGAGCCGGTCCTCGCTCCCCGTCTCCTTGTTGTACGTCAGTGCCCTCGCGAAGGTGACGACGTCGCCGACGGCGAGGTTGAGGCCCTTGGCGCCGGTCGGCGGGACGATGTGGGCGGCGTCGCCGGCGAGGAAGAGGCGGCCGTGCCGCATGGGCTCGTGGACGTAGGAGCGCATGGGGGTGACGGACTTCTGGGTGATGGGGCCGCGGTGGAGGGTCCAGTCGTCGGCCTCGAACCGGCGCTCCAGCTCGTCCCAGATCGCCTCGTCGCTCCAGCTCTCGGCGTCCGTGTCCGCCGGCACCTGGAGGTAGAGCCGGGAGACGGCCGGGGAGCGCATGGAGAGGAGGGCGAAGCCGCGGTCGTGGCGGGCGTAGACGAGTTCGTCGTGGGAGGGGGCGACGTCGGCGAGGATGCCGAGCCAGGCGTAGGGGTAGGACCGCTCGAAGACGCGGGCCAGTTCGGCGGGGATCGCGGTGCGGGCGATGCCCCAGAAGCCGTCGCAGCCGACGACGTAGTCGCAGTCGAGGACGTCCTCGCGGCCCTGGTGCCGGAAGCGGACGCGCGGGCTTTCGGTGTCGGCGTCCTGCACCGCCAGCGCCTCGGCCTCGAACAGCAGTGGGCCGCCGCCCTTGAGTTGAAGCGCGATGAGGTCCTTGCAGACCTCGGTCTGGGCGTAGACCGTCACACTGCGGCCGCCGGTGAGGGCAGGGAAGTCGACCCGGTGCCGCTTCCGGTCGTAGCGCAGCTCGATGCCGTCGTGCCGCAGCCCCTCGCGGTCCAGCCGTCCGCCGGCACCGGCCGCGCGCAGCACGTCGACCGTGCCCTGCTCCAGGATTCCGGCCCGCTGGCGGTGCTCGACATAGGCGCGGTCCCGGCTCTCCAGGACGACCGAGTCGATACCGGCGTTGTGCAGCAGCCGGGCGAGGAGGAGTCCGGCGGGGCCGGCTCCGATGATGCCGACGGTGGTGCGCATCGGTCGTTCCCTTCAAGTGGAGCGAATGCCGTTGTTCCGTTTGTTCGTGTGGTGAAATTTCCTTCACTTTGCCATCAGGGCTTAAGTTTCCGGCCGCATGGGCCACCTGTCAACGGTCGGGGCGTTCGCGAAAAAGGGTCGGAGGTGCCCGGAACCGGACTTGAACCGGTACGCCCGCGAAGGGGCAGCGAGGTTTAAGCTCGCCGTGTCTGCATTCCACCATCCGGGCAGGCCGTGGGCTCCGCATCGAGATTCGAGCCTATCGGGGCGCGCCTCCCCAACAGCGGGCGGGCGGACCGATGTTGTCTTATTTTATTGATGTCTGAGGGTCCATCAGACCATGGAAAGAGCCATCAGCACTTGCCAATAGCCTTGCGTGCGGTCCGGGGGCACGTATGCGGAATGACGGAATTTCACCGCCCGAACGAGGGTGCTCCACCGGTTCTTGACGTGTGCGCTCTTGATCGGCCTCGGGGGCGACCCTGGGGGACGTTCCTCGGGGGCGCTCCTCATCCCCAGGTATGACGGCGCCGCGCGCAGTCCGACTGGAGGCTGCCCCCGGAACCGGAACAGCGGGTGACTCCACGGCGGAATACGGCCGGAAGGATGGGACGCGTCCCCAGCAACACCGTCGTCCCGACAGGAGCGCCCTCCGTGACCACCACCCCCATCGCCGACCGGACCACGTCCGTGGCCGCGCGCGCCACGGATCTTTCCAAGATCTACGGACAGGGCGAGACCCAGGTGGTCGCCCTCGACCGGGTCTCGATCGCCTTCCGGCAGGCCGAGTTCACCGCGATCATGGGCCCCTCGGGGTCCGGCAAGTCCACGCTGATGCACTGTGTGGCCGGCCTGGACACGTTCTCGTCCGGTTCCGTGCGCATCGGTGACACCGAGCTGGGCTCCCTGAAGGACAAGCAGCTCACCAGGTTGCGCCGGGACAAGATCGGTTTCATCTTCCAGGCGTTCAACCTGCTGCCGACGCTGACGGCCCTGGAGAACATCACGCTCCCGATGGACATCGCGGGCCGCAAGCCGGACAAGCAGTGGCTGGACTCGGTGATCACCATGATCGGTCTCGCCGACCGGCTCAAGCACCGGCCCTCCCAGCTCTCCGGCGGACAGCAGCAACGCGTCGCCGTGGCAAGGGCGTTGGCCTCCCGCCCCGACATCATCTTCGGCGACGAGCCGACCGGAAACCTCGACTCGCGCTCCGGCGCCGAGGTGCTGGGCTTTCTGCGCAACTCCGTACGGGAGCTGGGCCAGACGGTGGTCATGGTGACCCACGACCCGGTGGCGGCGGCGTACGCGGACCGGGTGGTGTTCCTCGCGGACGGCCGGATCGTCGACGAGGTGTACGAGCCGACGGCGGACTCGGTGCTCGACCGCATGAAGCAATTCGACGCCAAGGGCCGCACCAGCTGAGCCCGAGCCTCCTGACGCTCCCTCACCTCTCGTACACCTGGACTGAGTAGACCCATGTTCCGTACCGCCTTGCGCAACGTACTCGCGCACAAGGCCCGGCTCCTCATGACCGTGCTCGCCGTGATGCTCGGCGTCGCGTTCGTGTCGGGGACCCTGGTCTTCACCAACACCATCTCGAACGCCTTCCAGAACAGCTCGGCCAAGGGCTTCGACCAGGTCGACGTCGCCGTCCAGGCCAAGAACCAGGACGACAAGGGCGACACGGTCGGCAAGACGCCCGAGCTGACCCAGGCCATGCTGGACACCAGCGCCAAGGTCCCGGGCGCCGCGTCCGCGACCGGGGTCGTCAACGGCTTCACCGCCATCGCCGACAAGAAGGGCAAGCTCATCGGCGGCGGCTTCCAGTCGGAGGGCGGCAACTACTGGGGGGACAGGGACGCCCGCTATCCCCTCAAGTCCGGTGCGGCACCGCATGGTTCGGGTGAGGTCGCGATCGACTCCGAGACCGCGAAGCGCGCCGGGTACAAGGTCGGCGACACCGTGCGCATCTCGGTCGACGGCCCGGTGCTGACTCCGAGGATCACCGGCATCTTCACCACCGACGACGGCAATGTCGCCGCCGGCGGCAGCCTCGCCCTCTTCGACACGGCGACCGCGCAGAAGCTGTTCGGCAAGGCGGGGACGTACGACGAGATCGATGTGAAGGCGGCGGCCGGGACGAGTCAGGCGGCGCTCAAGGCGCGGTTGGACCAGGCGCTGCCCAAGGGGCTCACCGAGACCACCACTGCCCAGCAACTCGCCGACGACCAGGCCGAGTTGATCTCCTCGTCGATGAGCGGGCTGAAGTCGGGTCTGCTGGTCTTCGCCGGCATCGCGCTCTTCGTCGGCACCTTCATCATCGCCAACACCTTCACGATGCTGGTCGCCCAGCGCACCAAGGAACTGGCCCTGCTGCGCGCGGTCGGCGCCTCCCGTCGGCAGGTCACGCGGTCGGTGCTGATCGAGGCGTTCGTGGTCGGCGCGGTCGCCGCGGTGGCCGGTCTGGTCGCCGGTATCGGTATCGGCGCCGGGCTGCGCGCCCTGATGGGCACGATCGGCGCGACCGTCCCGGACGGCCCGCTGATCATCACCTCGGGCACGGTCCTCAGCGCGCTCGCGGTCGGCATCCTCATCACCATGCTCGCCGCCTGGCTGCCCGGCCGCCGGGCCGCGAAGATCCCGCCGGTCGCCGCGATGAGCAGCCTGCACGCGCAGGCCACCACCAAGTCGCTGGTGCTGCGCAACACGCTCGGCGCGCTGTTCTCCGGCGCGGGCATCGCCGTCGTCATCGCGGCCACCACGATGAGCGGTTCGGACGGCCAGGCCCCCATGGGCTTCGGCGCGGTCCTCCTCATCATCGGGGTGTTCATCCTGACCCCGCTGCTGTCCCGCCCGCTGATCGCGGCGGCGGCCCCGGTCCTGCGGATCTTCGGGGTCTCCGGCAAGCTGGCCCGCCAGAACTCGGTGCGCAACCCCCGCCGTACGGCCGCGACCGCCTCCGCGCTGATGATCGGCCTCACCCTCATCACCGGCATGACGGTGATGGCGGGCAGCCTGCAGAAGTCGATCGACAAGATGGCGAGTTCGGCGATCAGCGCCGACTACATCGTCTCCATGGCGAACGGCAACGAACTCTCCGCGAACGTCGACAAGACGCTCACCACCACCTCCGGCGTCACCGCCACCAGCCCGCTGCGCAACTCCCCTTCGCGCATCGACGGCAAGACCGAGTACCTGACCGGCGTCACCGGCTCCACCATCGGCAAGCTCACCGACCTCAAGGTCGACAGCGGCAGCTTCAAGGTCGCCGGCGCCCGGGCCGTCGTGGACGACGACACGGCCAAGTCCCATGGCTGGACGGCCGGTTCGACCTTCACCACGCACTACGAGGACGGCAAGGCTTCACAGCAGCTCACCGTCTCCGCGGTCTACGAGGGCAACGAGCTGATCCACGGCATCATGCTCGACAACTCGACGCTCTCCCCGCACCAGACCGACCCGGCCGACATGCAGATCCTGGTCAAGACCGCGGACGGCGCCTCGAGTTCGACGAAGGACAAGCTGGAGAAGGCCCTCGGCTCCAACCCGGCCGTCAAGGTCCAGGACAAGAAGGACCTCTCCGACAGCATCGCGCAGGTCTTCACCCTGATCCTCAACATGGTCTACGGCCTGCTCGCCATGGCGGTGATCGTCGCGGTCCTCGGGGTCATCAACACCCTGGCCATGTCGGTCTTCGAGCGCTCGCAGGAGATCGGGATGCTGCGTGCGATCGGCCTGGACCGCAAGGGCATCAAGCGGATGGTCCGCCTGGAGTCCCTGGTCATCTCGCTCTTCGGCGGGGTGCTCGGCATCGGTCTCGGGGTGTTCTTCGGCTGGGCGGCCGGTGAGCTGGTCGGCGCGAAGATGGCGACCTACGAACTGGTCCTGCCCTGGACCCGGATGGCGGTCTTCCTGCTCCTGGCGGGCACGGTCGGCGTCCTGGCGGCGCTGTGGCCGTCCCGGCGGGCGGCGAAGCTGAACATGCTGTCGGCGATCAAGTCCGAGTAGCCGTAGAGGAGTTGACCGAAAAAGGGCGAGGGCCCCGTTCCGGATCGGAACGGGGCCCCTTTCTGTTGTCCTGGCGGCAGGCTCAGTTCCAGGTGCGGGCACGCAACGGCATTCCGGAGCCGCCCGGTTCGGGGGTCCGGACGGCCAACACCTGGTTGACTCCTATGCGGTTGCGTTCGAAGCCGAGCGCGGAGGCCGCCATGTAGAGGCGCCACACCCGGGCCCGCCCGGCACCGACCAGCCCGACCGCGCGCCGCCACTCGGACTCCAGGTTGGCGACCCAGCGGCGCAGGGTGAGCGCGTAGTGCTCGCGGATCGCCTCGACGTCCCGCACCTCGAACCCGGCGCTCTCCAACTGGGTCACGGTGGTGCCGATGGGGGCGAGTTCACCGTCCGGGAAGACATAGGCGTCGATGAACTCGTCGATGTCGTACGCCGATTCGTTCTGCCAGGGGCGGCGGGCGATCTGGTGGTTGAGCAGCCGTCCGCCCGGTGCGAGCAGTGCGAAGAGGACTCTCGCATACTCCAAGTACCGTGCGGAGCCCACGTGTTCGGCCATGCCGATGGAGGAGATGGCGTCGTAGGGGCCGTCGCTGACATCGCGGTAGTCCTGGACGCGGATCTCGACCTTGTCGGTGAGCCCCTCCTCGGCGACGCGCTTGCGGGCGTAGGCCGCCTGCTCCTGCGAGAGGGTCACGCCGACGACGCTCACGCCGTACTCGCGGGCCGCGTGGATCGCCATCGAACCCCAGCCGCAGCCGACGTCCAACAGGCGCTGACCAGGTGTCAACTCCAGCTTGCGGCAGATGAGTTCGAGCTTGTCGCGCTGGGCGTCCTCCAGGGTGCCGTCCGGGGACTCCCAGTAGGCGCACGAGTAGACCATGGACGGGCCGAGGACGATCTCGTAGAAGTCGTTGCCGACGTCGTAGTGGTGGCTGATGGCGCGTTTGTCGGTGCGTTTGGTGTGGAGGTGGGCGCGGCCCCGGCGGACCTCCTCCGGGGGCGGGGCGGGCGGCAGTGGGAGCCCGCCGAGCTTGACCAGTCCGCGCAGGGCGGACCGCACCTCGGGGTCGCGCAGCGCCTGGGCGAGACTGCGGGCGTCCTCGCCGCGCTCCCACACCAGCGAGGACATCGCGTCGAGGGCGGCGTACAGATCGCCCTCGATGGTCAGGTCCCCGGCGACCCACGCACGCGCCATGCCCAGTTCGCCGGGTTTCCACAGGAGTCGGCGCAGGGCACGGCGGTTGCGTACGACCAGGGCCGGGGCGTCCGGCGGCCCGGCCTCGGAACCGTCCCAGGCGCGGATGCGCACCGGGATGGGGGTTCCCAGTAGTTGTTCGAAGAGGGATTTGAGCCGCAGCGCGGCATCAGCCATGGCGCACACCTCCGTGACGCGGATCCCGGAATTGTCCATCACTACGTAAACACCGGCCAAGCTCTGTTGCAGTCCTGCTCGAGCGTTACAAGTAGGCAAAATAGATGTAGCCGCCATGTACACGGATGCCCAACAACGCCGAAGGGGCCGTCCGCACCACGGATGGCGGACGGCCCCTTCGGGCGTGTTTCAGAGGCGACCGGAGGTCAGGAGGCCTTGGCCTTCGCTTCGGTCTTGCCCGCAGCGGGCTCGGCGGCAGTGGCCGGGGCCGGCGCCGGCTTGGCGGCCTCGTAGAACTCCTCGCGGGGGTTCTCCATGGCGCCGAGCGACACGACCTCGCGCTTGAGGAACATCGCGAGCGTCCAGTCGGCGAAGACGCGGATCTTGCGGTTCCAGGTCGGCATCGCCAGACCGTGGTAGCCACGGTGCATGTACCAGGCGAGACGGCCCTTGACCTTGATCTTCGTCTTGCCCAGGACGATCATCGCGACGCCCTTGTGGAGGCCGAGACCGGCCACGGCGCCCTTGTTGGCGTGCGAGTACTCCTTCTGCGGGAAGCCCCGCATACCGGAGATCACGTTGTCGCCGAGGACCTTCGCCTGGCGCAGCGCGTGCTGGGCGTTCGGCGGGCACCAGGCGTTCTCGACGCCGGCCTTGCGGGCCGCGATGTCGGGCACCTGGGCGTTGTCGCCGGCGGTCCAGATGTAGTCGGTGCCGGTGACCTGGAGGGTCGGCTGGGCGTCGACGTGACCGCGCGGGCCGAGCGGGAGGCCGAAGCGGGAGAGGACCGGGTTGGGCTTGACGCCGGCCGTCCACACGATCGTGTTGGAGTCGACCTCGAGGCCGTTCTTCAGCACGACGTGGCCGTCGACGCAGGAGTCCATGGAAGTCGAGAGGTAGATCTCGATCCCGCGGCTCTCCAGGTGCTCCTTGCCGTAGAGGCCGAGCTTGGGGCCGACCTCCGGGAGGATCTTGTCGGCGGCGTCGACGAGGACGAAGCGCATGTCCTCGCGGGAGACGTTGGTGTAGTACTTGGCCGCGTCCCGGGCCATGTCCTCGACCTCGCCGATGGTCTCCGCGCCGGCGAAACCGCCGCCGACGAAGACGAAGGTGAGCGCCTTGCGGCGGATCTCCTCGTCGGTGGTGGAGTCGGCCTTGTCGAGTTGCTCAAGGACGTGGTTGCGCAGACCGATGGACTCCTCGATGCCCTTCATGCCGATGCCCTGCTCGGCGAGGCCGGGGATCGGGAAGGTGCGGGAGACCGCGCCCATCGCGATGACGAGGTAGTCGAAGGGCAGCTCGTACGCCTCGCCCACGAGGGGGGCGATCGTGGCGACCTTGCGGTCCTGGTCGATGGTGGTGACCCGGCCGGTGAGGACCTCCGCCTTCGGCAGCACGCGTCGCAACGGGACGACGACGTGCCGAGGGGAGATGCTGCCGGCGGCGGCTTCGGGGAGGAAGGGCTGGTAGGTCATGTACGACCGGGGGTCGACGACCGTGACGGTCGCCTCGCCGTAGCGCATCTTCTTGAGAATGCGCCGAGCTGCGTACAGGCCTACGTACCCACCGCCTACTACGAGGATCCTGGGACGCTCCGTGGTGCTCATGCCATCGAGTATCCACCTGCCCCTGGGGGGTCGCTCGTGCGCCCCTTCACAAGCTTCACCAGGGGCTGTGTTATCCTCCGCGACTCGCATGATCCAGGTCACGTCGCGGGGGTGGAACCACGGTGCGGTTCGCCCCGTTGTCAAGGCCGCGTGAGCTGCCCCTCTTACCTTTCGGACCCCCTGAACCACACCTCCACGCCACCCTCGCGAAACGCTCCCGAATCACTCCCGTACGACCCCGCCGAGCAGGCTTCCGGGCCCGCCGAGCCCCCGGAAGGGCCAACCGGGGCAGTCCGATCGCCCAACGGGACAGAATTCCTTGTGAAGAACTTCACGAACTTTCTTACGGACGCGTTCGGGAGGAGGTCGCGAGCGCCCCCTTGCACCCGCTCATACGTTATACGGGCTGCTCAGGAGTTTACTACCGGCCGGTAATAAACGAGGTGGATCGGCCGTCGGATCGACCGGGAATGAAGCCGGACCGGTCGCATGTTCTGCGCGCATGACGTCCTCGCCGAGCACCCTCACGATGCGCGCCGTCCAACTCTCCGCCCCGGGCCCCGTGGACAATCTGCGGCCGGTCACGCTCCCCCTCCCGCCCGAGCGCGACGGATGGGTCCGCATCCGCGTCGAGGCGTTCGGCCTCAACCGCTCGGAGCTGAAACTCCGGCTGGGGGTGAGCGTGGGCGTCAGCTTCCCCCGGGTGCCGGGCATCGAGGCGGTAGGCACGGTCGACGCGGCCCCGCCCGGCAGCGGACTGCTCCCCGGCCAGAAGGTCGTCGCGATGATGGGCGACATGGGCCGCACCTACGACGGCGGCTATGCCGAGTACACGTCGGTGCCGCTGGCCCAGGTCATCCCCGTCGACACCGAGCTGCCCTGGGAGGTGCTGGGCGCCCTGCCGGAGATGGTGCAGACCGCCTACGGCTCGCTCACCGTCGGCCTGGACCTGAAGCCCGGTCAGTCCCTGCTGATCCGCGGCGGCACCTCCTCGGTGGGCCTGGCGGCCGCCGCGCTGGCCCGCTGGCGCGGCGCCACGGTGCTGTCCACCACCCGCCGCCCCGACCGCCTCGCCTCCCTGAAGGAGCGCGGCGTCGACCACCCCCTGCTGGACACCGGCGAAGTCGCGCCCGCCGTACGGGAGTTGTACCCGGACGGCGTCGACGCCGCCCTCGACCTCGTCGGCACCCCGACCCTGCCCGACACCCTGCGCGCGGTACGCGTCCACGGCACGGCCTGCTTCAGCGGCAGCCTCTCCAACCAGTGGACGGTCCAGGACTTCTCCCCGAACGAGTACCTCCCCCGAGGCGTCCGCCTCGCCGGCTACTTCGGCGACGCCACCGACCTCCCCCGGGAAACCTTCCAGGAGATCCTCGACGCGGTGGCCGCCGGCCGGCTGTCCTTCCCCGTGGACCACGTCTACGACGGCCTGGACCAAGTACGGCGGGCCCACGACGACATGGAGCACAACCGGGCCACGGGCAAGCTCGTGGTGCGGGTCCGGCACGGCCGGCCGCGCGCTTAGCCCGCCGCCACCTGGAACGCGATCCCGTCCAGGATGTCGTGCTCGCTCACCACGACCTCCTCCGCGCCGATCCGCTCCATGATCGAGAGCAGGACGAGGGCGCCCGCACCGATGACGTCGACGCGACCCGGGTGCATGGAGGGGATGGTCGCGCGTTCCGCGTGGGTGGAGTGGAGGAGGGAGTCGGTGATCTCGCGGACGCGGTCGTGGGAGACGCGGGAGTGGTGGATGGCCTCCGTGTCGTAGGCCGGGAGGTTCTGGGCGATCGCCGAGATGGTGGTGACCGAGCCGGCCAGGCCGACCAGGGTGCGGGCCTCGCGGAGCGGGACCGTCTTCTCGGCGAGGTCGAGGGCCGCCTCGATGTCCGCGCGCATCGCCGTGATCTCGTCCGGGGTGGGCGGGTCGGACACCTTGCCGTCGTGCACCAGGTGGCGCTCGGTCAGGCGGACGCAGCCGATGTCCACGGAGCGGGCCGCGCGGACCTGGTCGTCGCCGACGACGAACTCGGTCGAGCCGCCGCCGATGTCGACGACGAGGTAGGGCTTGGCGAGGTGGTCGCTGCCGGTCAGTTCCTTGGTGGCGCCGGTGAAGGAGAGTTCCGCCTCCTGGTCGCCGGTGATCACCTCCGGTTCGACGCCGAGGATGTCCACGACCCCGCGCACGAAGTCGTCGCGGTTCGAGGCGTCGCGGGAGGCGGACGTGGCCACGAAGCGCAGGCGTTCGGCGCCGTGCTCCTTGATGATCGCCGCGTAGTCGCGGCAGGCCGCGAAGGTGCGCTCCAGCGCCTCGGGGGCGAGCCGACCGGTGCGGTCGACGCCCTGTCCGAGCCGGACGATCGTCATCCGCCGGTCCAGGTCGACGAGTTGACCGGTCTCCGGGTCCACGTCGGCCACCAGGAGGCGGATCGAATTCGTACCGCAGTCGATGGCGGCGACACGGCGGGTCACTGATCGTCCTCCTTCGGGACACTCACACACGGGCCCTTGGCCCACCACTCCGGCAGCATCGCAAGGGCCTCGTCGCCCAGCGGGTTGACGCCCGGGCCCGCGGCCAGGGAGTGGCCCACCAGGACGTGCAGGCACTTCACGCGGTCCGGCATGCCGCCCGCGCTCGGGAAGCCCTCCAGGACCTCGATGGCGTCGCGGCGCGCGATGTAGTCCTCGTGCGCGGCGCGGTACGCGGCGGCCAGCTCGGGGTCCGTCTCCAGCCTGGCCGTCATCTCCTTCATGACGCCGTTCGCCTCAAGGGTGCCGATCGCCGAGGCGGCGCGCGGGCACGTCAGGTAGTACGTCGTCGGGAAGGGCGTGCCGTCGGGCAGGCGCGGGGCCGTCTCCACCACGTCCGGCTGACCGCACGGACAGCGGTGCGCGATCGCGCGCAGGCCGCGCGGCGGACGCCCGAGCTGCTGCTTGAAGGCCTCGACGTCCGCGTCGGTGGGCTCGGTGCGCGGAGTGGACGGCGGGGGCGTTTCCATGCGGGTACGAAAGTCTCTCTGTCAGTTCAGTTCGCTGTCGCCAGTGGCCACTGGTGGCTACTGGCTGGTTATTGGTCGGAGGCGTCGGACTTGTCCACGCCGTCCCACACGTTCGCGTACCAGGGGCGGTCGGCCGCGCCCAGCTCGGCGCGCGACTGCTTCGCCGCGTCCGGGTCGATCACGATGTAGCCCGTCTCGCCGGGCATCACATAGTGCAGCCGCTGCCTGATCTGCTGTTCCGCGTACGAGTCGTCCTGCCAGCGTGCCTTGAGGTCGCGCAGTTGCTCGACGCGCTGCCGCGCCTGCGCCTGCTGCCGCTGAAGGTCGGAGACCTCGGCGCGCTGGGAGACGTACTGCCTTATCGGGTACGCGAGCGCCACGATCAGCGAGCACAGCACCAGGGCGAGAAGGGCCGCCCGGCCGGTGAGCCGGGAGCGGCGGGCCTGCCGCTTGGTCTGGGAGCGGTAGACCCGGGCCGCCGTCTGCTCGCCGAGCAGCTTCAGCCTGGTCGCGGTGGAGAACCGGTCCCGGTCCTTCACGGCCATCTTCCCCGCCTCCCGTTCACACGCGCGTACGTCCCCGCACACGGTACGGGACCGGTACGGGGACGTACGTACGACTGGCTAAGGATTGACCCTGGTGGGGTCAGTCAGCCCTTGAAGCGAGGGAAGGCCGAACGGCCCGCGTACTCCGCCGCGTCGTCGAGGATCTCCTCGATGCGCAGGAGCTGGTTGTACTTGGCGACGCGGTCCGAGCGGGCCGGGGCGCCGGTCTTGATCTGGCCGCAGTTCACCGCGACGGCGAGGTCGGCGATGGTGACGTCCTCGGTCTCGCCGGAGCGGTGGGACATCATGCACTTGAAGCCGTTGCGCTGGGCCATCTCGACGGCGTCCAGGGTCTCGGTCAGCGAGCCGATCTGGTTCACCTTGACGAGCAGGGCGTTGGCGATGCCCTCCTCGATGCCGCGGGCGAGGCGCTCGGGGTTGGTGACGAAGAGGTCGTCGCCGACGATCTGGACCTTCTCGCCCAGCTTGTCGGTGATGACCTTCCAGCCGGCCCAGTCGTCCTCGAACAGCGGGTCCTCGATGGAGACGAGCGGGTACGCGGAGACCAGCTCCTCGTAGTACTCGGTCATCTCGGCGGCCGAGCGGGACTTGCCCTCGAACTCGTACTTGCCGTCCTTGTAGAACTCGGAGGCGGCTACATCAAGCGCCAGGGCAATCTGCTCGCCGGGGATGTAACCGGCCTGCTTGATGGCCTCGATGATGAGGTCGAGGGCGGCGCGGTTGGACTCCAGGTTCGGGGCGAAGCCGCCCTCGTCGCCGAGGCCGGTGGACAGGCCCTTGGTCTTCAGCACCTTCTTGAGGGTGTGGTAGACCTCGGCGCCCCAGCGCAGCGCCTCGGAGAAGGACTCCGCGCCGATCGGGGCGATCATGAACTCCTGGATGTCCACGTTCGAGTCGGCGTGCGAGCCGCCGTTCAGGATGTTCATCATCGGGACGGGCAGCAGGTGCGCGTTCGGGCCGCCCAGGTAGCGGAAGAGCGGGAGGTCGCTGGCCTCGGACGCGGCGTGGGCGACGGCGAGGGAGACGCCGAGGATGGCGTTGGCGCCGAGCGAGCCCTTGTTGTCGGTGGCGTCCAGGTCGAACATCGCCTGGTCGATCAGGCGCTGCTCGGTGGCGTCGTAGCCGACGAGCTCCGGGCCGATCTGCTCGATGACGGCGAGGACGGCCTTCTCGACACCCTTGCCGCCGTAGCGGTTGGGGTCACCGTCACGCAGCTCGATGGCCTCGAAGGCACCCGTGGAGGCGCCGGACGGAACGGCGGCACGACCCGTGCTGCCGTCGTCGAGGCCGACCTCGACCTCGACCGTGGGGTTGCCTCGGGAGTCCAGGATTTCCCGGGCTACGACGACGTCGATGGACGGCACGAGCATCTCCTTCTTCAATGTGACGCGGCTACGCAGTACCGCGGTGGGCTCTGCGAGACGAGCCTAACCGGCTCCGGGCGATCGGCCAGTCTGTCGACCATCCCTTGAGCAGAACCGAGAGTAAATTGTTTCCGAACGGAACAAAAACCGCTCCGGAAGCGTGCGCAAAAAAGCCCCGCCCCGGTGCGTACGGGGGAACACGCACCGGAGCGGGGAGCCCGTGGGGGACGGGGGTGACCCTCACGAGGTCTCCATGGTGCAGTCCACGGATGTGAGGGCGCTGTGGTTCAGCTGAGTACTACTTAAGGTGGAGCTGCTGACCCGGGTAGATGAAGTCGGCGTCGTCGATGATGTCCTTGTTCAGCTTGAACAGCTTCTGCCAGCCGCCCTTCACCTTGTGCTTCTCGGCGATGGAGCTGAGGGTGTCACCCTTGACGACCTTGTACTCGCCGTCCCCCTTCTTGACCTTCTTGCCGGTCGGGGTGGTGACGGTCTTCTTGGCGGCCGGGCGCTCGGCGGAGCGGGAGGCCGTCGTGTCGGAGGTGGAGCGCTCGCTGGTGCTGCTGCTCGACGAGCTGCTGCTGGAGGAGCTGGAGCTGCCGCCGGAGTAGGTGGCGCTCGACAGGCCGGTGCCGCAGACGGGCCAGGCACCCTTGCCCTGGGCGGCGAGAACCTTCTCCGCCACGGCGATCTGCTGGGCCTTGGAGGCCTGGTTCGCGGTGGAGGCGTAGGCGGTGCCGCCGTACGCGGCCCACGTCGAGGCGGAGAACTGGAGACCGCCGTAGTAGCCGTTGCCGGTGTTGATGGACCAGTTGCCGCCGGACTCGCACTGGGCGACCGTGTCCCACTCAGAGGCGGTGGCGGCGGAGGCGTTGCCGGCCGCCATGAGCGGGGCGGCGATGGCGACACCGGTCACGCTGGCGAGCGTGGCGACGCGGGTGGCCTTGGACGGACGGCGGTGCTTGCCCTTGCCGGAAAACAGCATGGAAGATCCCCTCACCGACGCCTGCGAGGTGAGCTGTCGGGTTCGGGCCGTGTGAGTTGCCCGGCCGCGCACCTCGCGGTGCGCGACTTAACCCCAAGCCGGATCCAGCAGCCTCAACTGCCGGGCCCAGCACTTACCTTGGGTCCCCCGCTCCTGCCTACGGCGCTTGACGCGACGACTGTTCCCGGAAGCCGCTGGCAGGACTCGGCGTGTGCGGCAGCCGGGGCTCGTGGTGACGAGCGGCCTTGACCGTAGACAGGGAATCGGCGGAATTTCAAAGACGATCAGGGCTTCTGAGACTCATCCCACACTTTCACCAAACCGGACATTCAGCGCGAAGCGTGACGTGAACTCCCGCTGTTTTCCTGCTACTTTCCGCCCGTTTCAGCGCTCACGTCCAAGGTCTGACCGGCGGCGATCCGGGTCGGATCGGCGCCTATCACCTTTTTATTCTCGGCGTACAGCGCGCGCCATCCGCCGTCGAAGCCAAGGGAGTCGGCGATCGACGCGAGGGAGTCGCCGGCACGGACGGTGTACGTCTTCGCCGTCACACTCTCCTCGGCGCTCGCCCCGCGATGCTTTCCGGTGCTTCCCTGGTCGCTGCTTCCCTCATCGGTCGCATCACCGAGCGCACCGGTGTCGACGAGGCTCCACTTCCCCACCGCCTGCTCCGAGTTGTCCGATTCGTCGAGTTTCGGAGATGCGGAGGCCGAGGCGCCACTCGCCGAAGGAGTGGTGGACTTGTCGGACTTGGTGGAGTTGTGCGTCGCGGAGGACGAGGGGCTGCTCGACGGGTCGGCGGCGGAGGAGTCGGACGAATCCGATGAATTCGAGTCCGTACTGCCGGAGTCGGACAGGCCGGACGAGCCCGATGTACCGGAGGAGTCGGTGGAGCCCGAGGAGTCCGTCGCGTCGGCCGACGGCGAGTCGCTCGCGACGCCCGTGTCGACGTTCGTCGAACCCGAGGTCGTGGTGAGGCCGGAGAGCAGCGCGCAGGTGGTCCACGCGGAGGTGCCCTTGGCGTCGAGGATCTTCTCGGCGACGGCTATCTGCTGGGAGCGGCTGGCCAGGTCGGCGCTCGGGGCGTACTCGAGACCCCCGTACTTGTCCCAGTCGTCCTGGGTGATCTGGAGCCCGCCGTAGTAGCCGTTGCCGCTGTTCTCGCTCCAGGAGCCGCCGCTCTCGCACTCGGCCACCTTGTCCCAGGTGGTGCCGTCGGCGGCGTTCGCGGCGGCGGCGCCGAGGAGCGGGATGGCGATGGCGGAGCCGGTCACCCCGGCCGCGACGAGCAGAGCCGGAGCCTGACGGGGGCGACGGTGACGACCGTTCCCGGAGAGCATGCGGAGGCCTTTCGCGTGACAGCGGGGGAGCGCGCGGCGGGTGGTGCGGGGCGCCGCGCTGGTACGTGAACGTAGCCGCAGTCGATCACTTGTCACAAGTTAATGCCACGCAGATCACGTGAAGATCACAGAGTTGAAGAAGTGTCATCTTCGGGTTTGGCGGCCCGAATCACCCGTTCCGGGGTGAACTCCACGGGCAGGGTGCGCAGTCCGCGCATGATGAGCCCGCCGCGCCAGCGCAAGTCGGCGGGGTCCGCCGCGAGTTGCAGGTCCGGGAGGCGGGTGAGGAGGGTGGCCAGCGCGGTCTGGCCCTCCAGGCGGGCGAGCGGGGCACCAAGGCAGTAATGAATGCCGTGGCCGTAACCGAGGTGTTGATTGTCACGCCGTCCGAGATCGAGGACGTCGGGATCGGCGAACCGTTCCGGATCGCGGTCCGCGGCGGCCAGGACGACGAGCACGGGGTCGCCTGCCGCGATGTCCTGCCCGCCGAGGGTGAGGGGCCCGGTGGCGAAGCGCCAGGTAGCCAGCTCCACCGGACCGTCGTAGCGCAGGAGTTCCTCGACGCCGGTTTCGAGGAGCCCGTGTTCGCCCGCGGCCAGGGACTTCTCCAGGCGGGTGCGCTGGTCGGGGTGGGTGAGGAGGGCGTAGGTGCCGTTGCCGATGAGGTTCACGGTCGTCTCGAAGCCGGCGAACAACAGGATGAAGGCCATCGCCGCGGCCTCGTTCTCGGTGAGGTGCTCGCCGTGGTCGGAGGCGCGAATGAGGCCGGAGATGAGGTCCTCGCCGGGGAGGGGGTCCGGGGTGTCGGGGAGGGCCTCGCGCTTGCGGTGGATGAGGTCGGCGAGATAACCGCGCATCTTCTTGACGGACCGGGCGACTCCGCCCCTCGGGCCTCCCCCGTGCCGAATCATCATGCCCGCCCAGTCGCGGAAGTCGTCCTGGTCCTCGCGGGGGACGCCGAGCAGGTCGCAGATGGCGTAGATGGGGAGCGGGAAGGCGAAGTCGTGGATGAGGTCGGCGGAGCCGCTCCGCGCGAACCTGTCGATGAGTTGGTCCGTCAACTCCTGCACCCGGGGCGCGAATTCGGCCACTCGGCGCGGGGTGAACGCCTTGCTGACCAGTCGGCGCAGGCGGGTGTGGTCCGGCGGGTCGATGTTGAGCAGATGCGTCATCAACTCGGCCTTGCGCTCACCCGGGATACCGGTCTTGCCCTTGGCGTGGGCCGGTTCGTCATGATGCGCGGGATTCTTGGAGAGCCGCGGCTCGGCGAGGGCCTGCTTGGCATCGACGTAACGGGTGACCAGCCAGGCTTCCACTCCGCTGGGAAGCCGCGTCCGGTGCACGGGGGCGTGCTCGCGGAGCCAGGCGTAGGCGGGGTAGGGATTGGTGGCGAACTCCCAGGTGAAGAGTTCGGGGGCGGGGTGGGGGGTGGGGGGCTGCTGGTCTGTCACTCCTTGACGGTATCTGGGGTGGCGGGGTGCCTCATGTCGGCTGCCTTGCGGTACCAGGACTTGGCTTCTTCGGAGTTGCCCTGTTTTTCGAGGAGGAGGGCGAGGCGGTAGGCGGCGTAGGAGTCGCCTGCCTCGTAGCCCTTCTCGTAGTCCTTACGGGCCTCCTGCGCGTGTCCCTCCTCTTCCATCAGGACGCCGTGGTGGGCGTTGTCCAAGGGGTAGGCGGCGGCGGGCGCGAAATACTCCCCGACCGCCTTGGAGGTCGGCGGATCGTTCCGCATGTACGCCAAGAGCGTGCCGGCCGGCTCATCGCCCGCCTCTGCGGCTCGGGTCAACCACACGCGAGCCGTTCCCGTCTCGTTCGCCAGGAGGTGGAGCACTCCAGTACTCCTGGCGACTTCGGCGTATCCGCTCCGCTCCGCCTCCACATACCAGTCGCCTGCCCCCTCAAAATCACCGTCGGCGAGCAGTAGATCCCCCAGCCGATGCTGCGCCTCCGGATTGCCCACCCGGGCCGCCGCAGTGAACCACTTGGCCGCCCGCTCCCTGAGCAGCGTGCCCAGCAGGGTGGCGGCCCCGGCATCCCCGGCCTCAGCAGCCGTCTCCAAATAGGGCTCGGCACCCCTGGTGTCACCGCGCTTGACGAGGAGTCGCCCTAGACGCCCGGCGGACTCGGTCTGCCCCGCCTCGGCCGCCCGGCGGAACCAGGTCTCGGCGTCCGTCCACTCCTCCAACTCTTCGGCGAGCAGACCCAGGTCGTGCATGACCCAGGACTGCCCCTTCCCAGCCGCCCGCTGGAACGCGATCCGCGCCTCGGCGGCGACGGCCCCGAAGTCGTAAGCCGGGTCCTCCTTCGCCAGTAGCAGCACCTGGTTCCAGAGCTGACGGTCCACCTCCGGGTAACTGCTGTCCCCGATGGCCGTGTTGAGGAGATACGGCGACACCTCCCACGCCCCCGCCCCGCCCCCGCTCAGCATCGGCAGCACCCCGTACCGCTTCTCTACCGCCCACTCCAGCGCCGCGTCCACGGACTCGCGCTCGACACCGGGCACGCCGTAGCTCTCGTGGACCGAGACGAGCAGGTCCAGCGGGAGCGGCCCGGTGAGCCCGCACCGTGCCAGGTCGATCGCCGCCCGCACCAGCGCGTGCCCGCGAGGGTGCCGGTCGGCCCGCCGGGCCCGCTGCCACTCCTCCCAGAGCGATGGCCCTACGGCGAGATAGGCCCCGGCACTGTCGGTGCGGGGCGTCGCGGCGGCCTCCCGCAGGCGGGGGTCGCCGGTCTCCCGCGCGCGCTCCCGTTCGGCGTCGCTCCACTCCGAGGACAGTTCGACCACGTGGGCCAGATCGAGAAGCCGTCCGTGTGAGGTCAGCCGGTACTCGTCGTAGGAGTCCTCGCGCATGGTGGCGAGCACGACCGCCTCCAGCCCGGTCAGTTGGGCCAGCAGCCGTGGCTCAAGCCCCCGGTCGCCGAGATGGCCGTCGAGATCGTCGAGCCAGACGGCACAGCGCTCCGACCGGCCTCGCAGCAGCGCGGGCAGCTCCCGCAGATCCTCGTGCCGGGCTGGGGCGAACACCCGGTGGTCGGGGAGGACGTCGGCAAGTGCGGCCAGCGCCGTGCGCGATTTCCCGGCGTACGGTTCGCCGAGGACGAGTGCCAGGCCGCCTTCCGAACGGGCCTGTCCCACCGCCGAGTTGACCGCGTCGCCTTGGTCCCGTCGCACATACGGCGGCAGTGCGGGCAGCCCCTTGGTCCGCCGGGTCGGCCGCACCCCGTGCGTGAGCGGTTCGATGTCCTTCGCCAACGGCCAGTCAGCGGGGCTCTGTTGGGCGTCGTTGGGGCGAGTGCCGTAGGAGTTGCGTACGTTCTGGACGCCGATGACCTGACCGTTGAAGGTGGAGCTACGGAAGTCGAAGAGGTCTGCGTCCTTGGGCAGGCGTATCGGGGGCTCCCCCCACCTGTCGACGAGGGCGCGGAGTTCGTCGGCCGCCTCCGGGCTCGGATTCCTCAGCAGACCGTCCCGCAACTGGTGACGCCAATGCGGCGTCAGTGCCTCGTCGTTGGGCGACCACGACCCCGCGGCCAGAATGGCGAGCGCACGGCCGCTATCACCCGCTGCGTGCCGACCCAACCAGGCCAGGAAATCCTCTCGCACCGCCCCCCAGTTGTCCGAGCTCATCCCCGCCGCCAAGGTCTCGGCCGCCTCGTCGGCCAGCCGCTGCAACTCCCCGTCGTCCACGCGCTCCCCCACACCCGAAACCGTCCCTGCCCCAACGGTACTGAGCCCACGCCCCCACTTCCGCCCCTCGGCCCAGGATCAGCCCGCTCCTCCCTCCACCCCCCTGATCGCATCCCGATAAGCCCGCCCCGCCGCCCGCAACGCCGCCTCCGGATCCACGCCCTCCGCCTCGGCCCGCACGGCCAATGCCAAGAGCTCGTAGCCGATGCCGTCGTCCCCCTTCGGCAGCGGTACCTCAAGTCCCGCCGTGCGCACGCGTGATGCCAGTTTCGCGGCAAGGGCCAGGCCGGGCTGGCCCATCGGGATGCCCTCGGTGACCGAGGTGCGCTGTTTCTCTATCGCCTTGGTGCGCAGCCAGTGTTCCTTGACCTCCTCCGGTGTCGATGCCGTCTCGTCGCCGAAGACGTGCGGGTGGCGGTGGATCAGCTTGGTGACGATGCCGCCGGCCACGTCGTCGATGGAGAAGGGGGTGTCGGGGTCCTCCTCGGCGATACGGGCGTGGAAGACGACCTGGAGCAGGACGTCCCCCAACTCCTCGCGCAGTTCGTCGCGGTCGCCCTCCTCGATCGCCTCGACGAGTTCGTACGCCTCCTCGATGCCGTACTTCGCCAGGCCCTGGTGGGTCTGCTGGGAGGACCACGGGCACTCGGCGCGGATGCGGTCCATGACCTGGACGAGGTCGAGGAGGCGGGCGCCCGGGAGGTCGTAGGAGGCGGGGAGCAGTTCCAACTCGGGCATCCGGACGCGGCCGGAGCCGGCGAGGCGGGCCAGGCCGTCGGTCAGCGTCGGTTCGCCCTCGCCGGACGCGATCACGACCACGGTGTGTCCACCGGCGCAGGCGGCGACCAGTTCCTCGGCAGTCGGGGCTGCCTCGTCCACCCGAATCCCGGCCTCGCTCAGATACGGCACCTGCGGATGCGTACCGTCCGCGCACAGCACGCGGTCGGCGGTGCGCAGCGCCTCCCAGGCGGGCCAGGACAGCAGGCCGGGGGCGACGCGGTGGCTGGTGGTGAGCAGGACGATGCGGCCGGGGGCGGGTGCGTCCTCAGAGCTGGAGCTGGGGACGGAGCTGGGTGCGTTCACCCTCCGAACGTAACTCACGGCACCGACAGCCCCGCGAGTTATCCACAGGCCGGCCGCCCAGGTGCGGGCGCCGTACCGTTACGCCGACTGCTGGGTCTGCGTCGCGGTGACCTCGCGCACCCACGGTGTCTTGGCGTCGACCCGGCTGCTCTTCTCCACGTCCCAGGTGCCGTAGCGCGGGTTGAGGTCGACGTGGAGTTCCTTCGACGCCTGCGAGAGGGCCTTCCAGAAGGCGGGCTGAGTGGTGTCGGTGCCCAGTTCGGCGGCGAGTTTGCGGCCCTCGACCTGGAGCCGGAGGTTGTCGTCGAGGCGCTTCGGCGGGACGCCGTACTGCGCCAGCCAGGTCGCCTCCAGCGCCTTGGAGCCGCCCGCCTGCTGGGCGAGGCCGGCCCGCAGGTCCTGGATGTCCTTGCGGGTGACCGTGACTCCGGCGTCCTGCGCGGCGCGGTGCACGACCCGGTCGAAGACCATGCCGTAGAGCGTCTCGCGGGTCAGACCGCCGGTGGTGGCGATGGCCCGCTCGTACTGCGCCTCGTTCTGTACGGCCCCCCGCTGGGCCGTGCGCACCTCGTTGACCCTGCTCTGCAGTTGCGCGACGGTGATGCGCTGCCCGCCGACGACGGCCGCGGCGCCAGGGTGCGCGTCGTTGCCGCAGGCGGTCAGGGCGGGGGCCGCGGCGGCGATCACGGCGGTGAGGACGAGCGCGGTGCGACGGCGGCGGTGCAAGGGAGCCTCCCGTTGGAGATTGCAATAACAGGTGCGGCGCGCAGCGCCTCCCCCAGGGGCGGTGGTCGGGCGACGGGCGGGCGCACAAAGTCTTGCGGTGATCGATGTTAGGCAGTGGGTCGGCTGTGGCCAACCCATTCGACCAACGATTCACCGGGACTTCGGGCACCGGCACGCACGCGTGCGGCTCGGCCGGCTCCCCCGGGCTCAGCCCTGCGCGTCCACCGCCCGCTTCACCGCGGCGGCGACACCCGCGCGCAGTCCGTCGCCGACCGGCACCCAGGCCACGTTCGTGGCGGCCTTGGACGCGCTGCCGTCGCCCACGAGCACGAACCCCAGTTTCGCGTGGCTCCCCGTCGCCTCCCGCGCCGCCGTCACCTCGGGGCCGCCCACCGCGAGGACGATCTCGCAGGAGCCCTGGAGCATGGCATTGAGGAAGGGGCGGGCACCCGCCGTGCTCTGCTCGCCGACCACGGAGGTGTACGTCACGCGCGCGTGCGTCGTGAGGGAGGCATCCTGCATTCCCTGCCACACCGTGGCGGCGGTGGTCCTGCCGGTGATGCCGTGCCGGTCGGTGAGCAGACAGGCGTCGGTCTCCGTGTAGTGCCGGGCCCGGGTGGCGGGGATCGGCGGACGGCTGGTGTCGTGCCGGGAGAGGACGATCCCGGTCACGATCAGCGCGAGGGACACGGCGGCCGCCCCCGCGATCATGGCGAGGGTGCGTCCGCCGAGCGAACGCAGCCCGGTCACCGCGGCGCGTCCCACAGCGGTGAGCCGCCCCTCGCCCTCGGCCCGGACCGGACGTGTCCGCGTGACCTGCCGGACCTGCTTGACCATGTACTGCTACTCCTCCGCCCGCTCGACCACCGGGTCGCCCGTCTCATCGGTCACCAGGTCCCCCGACCGCTCCGCCGCCCGCCCGACCGCGAGGCCCCCGCCCCCGGACCGTGCGCCGATCCACCGCCACTCGCGGCGCCCCGCCGGCCGGGGCCATGCCGCCCACGCGTGCGCGGAGGCGCCCGCCATCGACAGCGCGATCAGCAGCAGGTCCGTCCCGAACAGCACACCGTGCGTGTCGTCCGGCGTCAGCGCGAGCTCGGTGATCCAGGCCACCAGGACCGCGCTGAAACCGGCGAAGACCAGCCAGTCGGCGCGGGTGCGGCGACGCAGGGCGAGGACCAGGGAGGGGACGGGGCACAGCAACCCCAGGGTGACGAGGGGCAGGACGGCGAACCCCGCCCGTACGGCGGGCAGCCGCAGCGCCGGTGTGGCGGACACCCTCAACAGCCGCCGCAGCGTCTTCATCGCCCTCACCCCTCGACTCCCGTGAAACAGTCCGCCGGAACTCCCGTGGAACAGTCCCCCGGCAGGTCCCGATACCGCTCAGCCCGTGATGGCGACAGGCGCGTCCCACGTGTCACGGTCCACGGTGATCGTGTAACCGCCGCGGGTCTCCTTGCTGTTGACCATGTACTGGTGCGCGCGGCTGTGGTTGGTGAACTGGGTGGAGCCCCACGGCCAGTCCGAGGTCGTCGTGTAGACCTTGTCCCACAGCGCGTACCAGAGGTTGCCCGGCAGATCCGTCTTGTCGGTCGCCGTGGCGATCGCCTTGGCGCTGGAGCTGCTGAAGCCGTAGTAGCCGGTGCGGTAGATCTTGACGTGCAGTTCCTTGTCGAAGGCGCGGACATACGTGAGCACGGCGTTGTTGCAGGCCGTGTTCGTGATGTCGTACGACTCCATGTCCAGGTAGATCGGACTGCCGGCCTTCATGCCGAGCGCCGAGGCCTTGGCCACCGCGTCGTCCGCCTCGCTCTTGCCGACGGCCGCGGCGGTGGAGGCGCTGATCTTCACCGAGCCGCCGGAACCGCAGGACGGCTGCGAGCCGACGTAGAGCGGGATGAACTTCCAGCCCACCGTGCTGAGGGACTTGACCCAGGACGCGGTGAGGTTGGGCTGGCTGCAGCCGCGGTTCTTGCCGCCGATGTAGACGGCGGCGGCGCCGTAGGCCCCGTCGGTGTGCCAGGCCTTCATCGCGGCGAGGGAGGGTGCGGCACACGTGTCGAAGGCGCGACCGGTGTAGGTCTTCTGCGCGGGCCAGGTCGTGGCCGCCATCGAGTTCGTCGCGAAGATCCCGCCGCCCGCGACGACGGCCGCGCCGGCCACGCCCCACGCGATGTATCTGCGCTTCTTCGACTGCCGATGGTCTGACATCCCCACCCCTGTTCATGACAAGCGGACGTCAACGACGTCCGCCGGAAGTTGCCGAGCCCCGAAGGCCCCCTTGGAGCGGCGCGGATCCGGCGCGGCGACGCCGTACGGAATCTCGCCGTACGACCTTCTTCCGAACTGTCCGTTTTTCTATGAAACTGACGGAACTGTTCGTGCGCGCGCGGGACTTGGGCGCCCTGATCGCATCGCACCGTAACCGACGGCGTCTTGGCGTCCGGGAAACACAGTCCCTCGAACGCCACAAGATTCCCTCATGGCACGGCAAAAACTCCTGCCCCGGGGAACGCGGACCGGCCGAACGCCGTACCCGGGCACGACGGCCGGCCGCCCGGGATTCCGCATGGCTCCCCCACGCGGCGGCCGTTGCCCTAGCCTTGCCCCGACTTTGGGGGTCGACATGGAAAGACGGCTGGAAGCCGGCTGGTGGCAGCGGATCGCCTGGACGGTCCTCGCCGTGGGATCGTTCGGGATGCTGATATGGGTGCCCTTCCTGTACGTGGCGATCCGCCGCCGCCGGGGCTCCGACTGGGGCGCCTTCGCCGCCTTCGCGCTCTACGAGTGCATCAGCCTGCCGTGGGCGATCGTCACCAGCGACGGGGACGGCGACCCTCTCCTGGGCCTGACCGTCGCACTGACCATGCTCGTGGCCGCCGGACTGCTGCTGTTCGCGCTGTTCGACCGCCCGACCCCGAAGCAGCCGCGCTACGGCGCCATGCCGTTCCCCGCGCAACCGCAGCCGCAGGGAAACCCGTACCTGCGGTAGAGGTGGATCACGCCCGCCGGGTGCGCCGCACGATCCGCACCGCGGGCCAGACCAGCAGCCCGGTGACGGCCCACAGGAAGCCCGAGAGGCCGATCCATTCGCCGGTACTGGTCTCGGGGTCGCTGCCGCCGAAGACGGTCACCGCGAGCGCGCAGAAGGCGAACAGCGCACCGAAGAGGCCGAGTACGACCAGCCCGGCGGTCTGCCCGCCGGTGCGCCGGGCGGGCGCGGTGCCGCCGCCCTGGGCGACGGGAGCCGTCGGCGCGTCCGCGCGCGGGGTGCTCTGCCGGGGCGGCAACTCCACGCGCGCGTGCGGCGGTACGGCCGCGTCGAGCATCGCCATGGTGTGCGCGTCGACTCCGTAGAGCCCCGGTTCCACGGCGACGGCGAGCCCGTCGGTGCCGATGAGCCGGCGGCCGCCGTCGGGCCAGCTCAGCACCGCGGCGCAGGCGCGGTACGGCACGGTCACCGCGAGGTCGCCGCCGTCCCGTCCGCGTGCCGTCACGCTGACCCCGTCGTCGCCCACCACCAGTGCGGACCCGTCCTTGGTCACCGCCTCGAAGCGCCGCCCGGTGACGGCGTACGTCGACCGGGTCGGCGCCTCCGCGTACCCGGCCCAGTCGGCGCTGTGCCCCGCGGGCACCTGGAGCAGCGCGGTACCGGCGGCCTCCAGGGCCACCGCGTGCAGATGGCGGGGCGTCACCGACCACAGCTCGTGGCGCAACTCGTCGAAACTGCTGGGCATCCGCCCCGCGAGCAGGTCCTCCGCCGCGCCCGGCAGCCGTCGTACGGCAGCGTCGGCCGCCGTGAGTCCCGCGTCGGCACGCGCGCGTACGGCGTCCAGACCGGCCTGCTCGATGTGGCCGGCCTGGAGCGCGGCGAGGACGTCGACGAAGCCGCCGAGCACCGCGTCCTGCTTGGCGGGCAGGGCGTCGGCGAAGGCGGTGAGCAGGCCGTGGCCGTCGCGGCGGGAGGTGTAGTCGGTGGCGGCGGTGTAGGAGTAGCCGCCCTCCTGGCGCAGGGCGCGGGAGAGTTCGCGCTCCAGGACCCCCGCGTACAGCCGCGCGGCGGTCGTGTCGGTGACGACGGCGTCGAGCAGGACACCGCCCTGGCCGTCGGAGAAGTGGGCGGGCGTGGCGGGGAGGGCGGAGGTGACGGCCGGGAGCGGGTGGCGGTGCCCCTGGGGCAGCTTGGGCGCGAGCCCGGCCGGTATGTGCTCACCAGCGATCCACAACACCACGTTGCCGGCCGTGAACCAGGTCTGCGCCCACTGCCGTACGTCCTCCGGGCGCAGGCCCCGGACACCCCACTCCGGGTAACTGACCAGGCCGTAGCCCTGGGCGCCGTAGCGCCAGAGCGGGAGTTGGCCGGGTTCGCGGCGGGACTCCTCGGTGCGCAGGATCTCCTTCTCCGTCTCCAGGCGCTCCATGGGGAGGTCGGCGAGGGAGGCGCACACGCCGTGGAGGTAGGCGACGATCTCGTGTTCGGCGCCCTCCACGTGGAAGTGGGTGAAGGCGGCCTTGGTCGCACCGTTGTAGTGGTAGTCGGCGAGGCCGTGGCGGAAGAGGGCGAGATGCTCGACGAGATGCGTGACACCGGACCGGGCGAGGGTCTCGTCGGCGGTGCCGACACGGAAGACGAGTCCGGCACGCGTCTGGCCGGGGGCGGGTGCGAAGAGGGTGGGTATGCCGGCGACTTCGGTGAGGTGGATGGTGGGCGCGGCGGCGGTGAAGTGGGACTGACCGTCCTGGGGATTCATCTTCGGCCTCTCAGGGCGGTGTCGCGGTGCTGGACGTACATCTCGGCGGGATCGCCCAGGTAACCCCACGGATATTCGGAGGCGAGGTTGCCGAGGGCGCGGAAGTGCGCGGCGGCCTGGGCGGTGTCGCCGATCAGGGAGAACAGCGCGGCGAAACTGCCCTGCACGGTGACCCAGCCGTACGGCCGCCTGAACTCCGGGTGGAACACCGACCGTTGGGCGGCCTCGACGAGTTCGGCGTGGACGTGCGGCTGGCGCAGGTACTCGGCACGCTTGTCGTCGGCGCCGAGGTCGAGCCAGTGCTCCATGTGCGCCTCGGCGACCAGCCCACCGCTCAACGACCCCTCGGAGGCGGCCAGTAGACACTCGCGGGCGAAGCCGTGGGCCTCTTCCCAAGTGCCGCTCCATTTTGGGCAGAGCTTCTGGAGGAGCCGGGCCTGCCCGGTGAAGTGATGCGGGTGGTAGCGGGCGAGCCGGTCATAGCGCCGCCGGGCCTCGTTCTTGCCGAGCGACAACCCGCGGGCGGTGTTGAGCCGTTCGGCCCAGGCGGCGTCGTACGACGGGTCGATGGCCGTGGCCCGGATGAGCAGTTGCTCCGCGTCCCTCAAGTGCGCGTGGAATGCGGTGAATTGCTCCCTGCTGACGTCCTTGGCCCGCGCCGAGGTCCGTATCCCCCACCCGATCTGGACAAGCCTGGCCCCGAACACGGTGAGCGCGAGAACGTCGTGCGGTACGGCATCCACCTGCTGCCGCAGCGCGTGCTCGACACCGTCGACCTCGGCCAACACCCGTACGACGAAGGCCCGGTCGCTGCCGGGCGGGAAGCTGTCGAGGTACTGCCGAATCGCGGCCCAGTCCGCCACGGCGGCGGTCTGGCGCAGCCAGGTGACCTCCGGGTGGGCGGAGGCGAGTTCGAAGTCGGGCTCGGGATAGGGGGTGGGATTCGGGTTGGGGTCGGGTGACATGCGGCGGATCATAGGCGAGAGCTGTGAAATCGCCAGGAGTGAGGGATGTGCAGGTCAGGCATGGGGTGAGCGATACCTGGGCTTGACTGTCGGCGGACCTTCCGTCCAACTCCCGTTCACCGGAACCTCATAGCGTCTCCGCTTTTCCGTACGTCTCCTCTACGCGCGCCCCCTTGGAGTGCCCCTCATGTCCCTGAACGCCCGTCGCAGCCGCCAACTCCTCGAAGCAGCGGCCCCGTTGCTCCTCCAGGGCGAGCGGGTCGAGTTCACTTCCCTGGCCGCGATCGGCTCGGTCTCCGTCCGCAAGCAGGCCCTGACGGCGGCCGTGGTCGGCGTCCTCAGCGCCGGCACGGTGATGGCCACGGTCACTCCACGGCCCATGTACATAGCCCTGACCGACCAGAGAGTGCTGTTCTTCGACGGTAACCGGGGTGGCAGACCGGGCAAGTTGATGCTGAACCTGCCGCGTCCGTATGTCTCGGCGGGCGGTTCGAAGAAGGCGTTCCTGGGGCTGCAGTTCACGACGCGGTTGTCTGTGGCGGGGCAGGAGCAGGGGCTGAAGGTGACGTTTCCGGTGCAGCATCGGGGGGATGGGCCGCGGTTTGTGGGGGCGTTGCCGGTTACGCGGTGAGGCGAGGGGGCGGGACCTGTGCAGGGGCGGGGGCGGGGCCGGGCATCTCGGCGGCGAGTTCACACCAGACGTACTTGCCGCGCACGCCGTTCCTGGCCAAGGGTTGCCAGCCCCAGAGGTCGGAGCATGCCCGGACCAACGCGAGCCCGCGCCCGTCCTCGGACTCCGCGATCTGAAGCAACGGCCGTGACGGGGGCGGAGGTTCGGGGTCGGCGTCCCACACTCCGATCCGCACCACACCCGCCGACCAGCTCACGCGGAGGACGGCGGGTCCCTCGGTATGCCGTACGGCGTTGGAGACCAGCTCGGCCGCGATGAGTTCGGCGTTGTCGACCAGACCGATGAGTCCGTGCAGGGTGAGGACGAGGCGGAGGGTGCGGCGACTTACGGTGACGGCTCGGGGGTCGTTGGGGATGGAGAGGGAGTACTCCCAGGGGGCGGGGGGTTCTGCGGTTTCGGACATAGGTCAACTCCGTTCAGGTGAAGGGGAGTTCGCGCGGTGGCTCTGCCTCTGCCGTCACGGGGTGACGGAGTGGTGCACTTCCGCTGCGTGTACGGTGCATCACTGACGGTAGGGGTAACATGTAACCCCGCGCAAGCCGATCTCGTAATCACCCCCGAACGAGGAGCAAGTGATGGTCCAGAGGCGCGAACCAACCGCACGACAAATGCGCCTGGGCACCGAACTCCGCAGGCTCCGCGAGGCGGCAGGACTCACCGCTGTCGACGCAGCGGCACTGCTGGGGGCCAACCGCGTCCAGATGAGCCACATCGAAGCGGGGCTCGTGGGCGTGAGCGAGGAACGAGTACGCCGTCTCGCATCCCACTACGCCTGCACGGACGATGAGTTCATCGACGCCTTGGTCGGGATGGCCACGGACCGGACACGGGGGTGGTGGGAGGAGTACCGGGGCCTGTTGCCGACATCGTTCCTGGACCTCGCCGAACTGGACCACCACGCCGCGTTCCTGCACGAGGTCTCGATCCTGTACGTACCGGGCCTGCTCCAGACAGAGGGCTACGCCCGCGCCGTCTTCTCCGCCAGAGTCCCCGAACTCACCTCCGAAGAGCTTGAGTTGCGCGTCCGGCACCGAATGAGGCGCCAACAGATCGGAATCCCGTACGAGTTGGTGATCCACGAGTCGGCCCTACGCATCAGAGTCAGCGACCGCGCCGCTTCCCGCGCCCAACTCACCAAGCTCGTCGAACTCTCCGAAGCGGACACCATCACCGTCCGCGTCATCCCGTTCGACCTGGACGACTTCGCCCGAGCCGCCAGCAGCATGACGTACGTCGGGGGTCCTGTTCCCAAACTGGACACCGTGGTGCGCGACGTACCCCATGGCTCGGCCCTCATCGACTCCGAAGCACAGCTCAGCGCCTTTCGAACACGCTTCCGTAAGGTGGAAGCCGCGTCACTCGACCCCGAACGGTCGCGCGACTTCATCAACCGACTGGCGAAAGAGCTGTGAGGCACCTCATGAACAACTGGAGGAAGTCGTCCTACTCGGGCCCGGACGACGGCAACAACTGCGTGGAGATCGCGAACTCCCCCGCACACGCACGCGTATCCATACGCGACTCGAAGGCGCCGGCCGGGGCCATGCTCAGCTTTCCGAGCGGAGCGTTCGGCGCCTTCATCGTGACCCTCAAAACAGACTCAGAACAGCGGCGCACTGCGATGTAGGCGAGCCGCTCAACCCGAGACGACAGGAGACACACCGTCATGCCGAACGCGGGCTTCGCCATCGGATCCTCTGTCGTCATCACCGACGGCCCGTTCGCAACGTTCCGGGCGACGATCACAGGAATCGAGATCCCCTCACAAAAAGCCAGGGGTGTGATCGACCTGTTCGGGAGCCAAGTCCGGGTTGAACTCGCCTCCACAGACTCATCGAGTGAACTACGAGTGACAGCGACTCAGGACCGCTCAGAGATCATCGCCGCGCATGCCGATGCAACGCGCTACTACGGGATCGCAGGACGCATCGCCTCGGGCAAGGACGCGGGCCGATATGTTCGCGTCGACAGACGAGTGGGTGGAGGACTGGGCAGGTGTCGAAGAGTCGTTCCGAAGCGATTGCCGCCACGTCTCCTGGGGCTGCTAAACCTCACTGGGTGACGTAGGGAAAGAATCCTCTCGTGAGTCAGCCCCTGCCGCAGTTGCCAAAGCCCGAGTTCCTGTTGATCCCCGTCGAGGCGCCGCCCGAGGCATCCACCCAGATCGCTGTCGACCTTGAGAGAACAGGCATCCCAGGCGGGTTGATCGGATACGAGTACCGACCGCTGAGCGAGCCGACGTACTTCGGGTGGATCGGTGAGCAGGGACTGATCGCCATTGCGACGAGTGGCCTGTTCGGACGCATCGCCATCAACGTGGCCCGTGGTCACGTAGTGCAGATACCCAAGGTCGAGTCACCGACGGCCAGCCACGTGAACAGGGACCTCGCCTCCTTCAACCGATGCGTCGCGGCCGTGATTGCACGCTTCCCGTTCTATGCGGAGGGCGACGAGGGAAGGTACGAGGAAGCGGCGGAAGAACTGCGCGATCTCGTAGCCAGCATCGATGACACGGCTCTCGTGCACAACGGGTTCTGGGACACCTTCTGTGACGACGTGGCGATCGGGGACTACGCGGACTGGGATGCGTGATATAGAACCGGTCTCCGGCCGCAGTGACTCGCCCAGACTCAGGCCAGCGCCAGCGATGCGCAGTTGAGAAAGCCTACTGACGACTCTCCTGAACGCTGGGCAAGCATCTACTGAACTACAAATCAGGGGCTACTCCCGCGTCGTCATCTCTGTAGTAGCCCGCGATGAAATTCGCGTACAGGCGACTGAACTCCTCACTCCTGAGCAACGCGGCTGAATAGTCCAGGCCGCCCTGCACGTCCAGGTCACGAGCTTCGGCTTCCAGCCGCGCGAACTCCACAGGTTCCCAGTCACCCATGGGCCAGTCATCTCTCCCCGTCTCTTCATGACCTTCCGCCAACTCCTCAGCACGCTCAAAAGCACAACTAAGTAGATCGAGGTCGTCAGGCGAGCCAATGAAATCCAAGACCTCATCCGCAAAAACCAGATGATCAGAGACCTCGGCACCAAACGGCGGACCGTCAGGGTCATTCTCTTCAAGTACCTCGCGGATGGCGATCCTCAGTTCCGAGAGGTTGGTTGCAGCACCACTCCCACGCAAGAGTTCCGCACCGGCCTGTGTCACCCGAGCAAGAACAACCCGCTCGCTCTCGAACCACGGAGAGAACCTGTGGTCCTGATGGAACCCGCAGTACCGCACTAGAAGGAGCGCACCTACCTTCACACGACCGTCCTCTTCGAGACGCATTGCGCGCTCGACTGCCTCCTCGATATCACCCACGCCCACAACTCTCTTGCCCATACCCAGGTAGCCTATAGCGACCCTTCGTAGTAGTCGCCAATCGACACATCATGAATGAATGAGGGCCAGAATCCGTCCGGGAAATCTAGACATACGGGATCGATCCTCCTGATTGAATCGGCAAGCGCCTGGCCAGCTTGACGCTTCACCTCAAGCGTGTCATCAAAATAATAGAATGGATACCTCTCCTGAACCCGCAAGATGCAGGCGGAAAAAGACCCTAGACCCTCGTTCGAAAAAACTGGATTCTCGTCAGAATCAAGCCCAAAAAACACCGATCCCGTGTCGATATCAACGAAGAAGTGGAAATCTTCATCGAACGCACCGATCAAAATCAGACTCTGGCCGGAATTAGTCACGAATGGTTCCGCTCCCGCCAAGTCAGCCTCGAATAGCAGGGTCTCCACAGGGAGACCCTGATTCATGAGATATGACCTGACTTCACTGTTCGTGACTGCCTGCGCTCGATCTTCATCCCATCGAATCGTCTCGACCATATCCACGTGTCCTCATCTGAAAAGATCTCTTACGGCCGCATCCCTGGCTGCGGTTGAAGCTATGCCCAATGGCGTTCCGGACTTATCCCAGTCCCAACTCCATGACCTTCCCTGAAGATTCGGCAAACCATCGAGAATCTTAGAGCACCGAGATGCGCAGGGTTTAAATTCTGAGTACATCTCCGTTATGTAGCTCTCATCAATTCCGGGGAGCATACCACCTCGGAGCGCCTGCACTATTCCCTGTTCCGCGTGAGTCTTACCCACGGATCGCGCTACGACAATTCCCATATCTTCGCCGGTTTCCGGGTGAGTCAGTTGGGCGGCGGCATAATTATTCCCTGTGTTTCCTTGAGTAACTCGCGCCCTTTGGACAGCCTGACTCAACTTGGTCGAGCCGTAGTCGACCTGCCCACAATCAATGTTGTGAACGAGGACCGATGTGGTGCCAGCCTGCACATAGTAGGTGTGGAGTGTGCCAATGGTCAGGTCGTAGGTAGTGGTGTTCGCGTGGAACAGCCGAACCCCGGTGACCTCGGCCGTGCCGGTCGGGGTCTGGAGGACGTCGCCGGCCTTCAGGTCCTTGCCCTCGACGAAGGCCGACTGGGTCTCGTCGTAGAAGGGGTGGTGGAAGGTCGTCGTCAGGTGTGCGCCCTGCGGGTCCCCAGCAGTCGCCTTGGCATCCTGTCCGGCTACCGCCGAGGAGACCGCCGCGACCGTCTTGGCCACCGGCGCCGGGTCGGAACCGTGACCGTGGCTCGCTCCCAGCGCGCCCAGCACCGCCGCCGAGGCCGCCAGCCCGAACGCCGCCTTGCGGACGGCCTTCTTGGCCAGGGACTTCGTCCCCGCCTTCGCGCTCGCCTTCACTCCCTGCTTCGCGGCTGCCTCAGCCGTTGCCTTGATCGTCAAGTCCACGAAGTCGTGGTCCGTGTGCGTCACGATCACCGCGGTGACCGCGTGCGCCTCCGTACCGGTAACCCCCGGCACCGAGTTGGCGATCGTGTCGCCCACCCGCACCTGGTCGATCGCCTTCGTCGAACCGTCAGCCATCAGCACTCTCGTCGAGCCGGTGAAACTGTGTGTCCGGGGCTTGCCGATCTTGCAGGACGACCCCGACTCGCTCTCGCCGGCCTCCTCCGACTGGGACTGGGAATGTGACCCCGCCCCCTCAGACTCCGCCGCAGAAGCCGCCTCATCCGTAGCATCCGCCGCCCCGGACTCCCCAGCCTCGGTCGCCCCCTTGCCGAACAGCCCCCCGACGACCTCCATCGCCTTCGGAGCAGCCTTCGCCAGCAGCTTGCCGCCCAGCGAACCGAGCGCACCGCCCAGGGCGCCAGTGACCGCACCCTCGACCGCCGAGCCCGCGAACGCCCCCGCGCTGCAGTCCCCGCCGCCGTTCTGGGCGCACTTGAAGCCCTGCTCCACCAAGGAGCCGGCCGCGCCCGCCAGTGCCGCGCAGCCGATCGTGCCTACGCCCCACGTTGCCGCCTCGCAGCCTGCGAAGACCGCCGTCGACACCACGATCGACGTGATCGCCGCCGCGTGGTTCTTCACGAACTTCGCGGTGGTCTTCACCGCCTTCACCGTTGCGTGGTAGGCGGTTCGGGTCGCATGAGCGACCGCCTTTGCTGCCTTCTTCACTGTGTGGGCGACCTTGTGGGCCGCCTTCTTCACCGCGTGGACCACGCGGTGCGCCACCTTCGAGACCTTGTGGTACGCCGTATGCACCGCATGAACTGCCGCGTGATAGACGCGTTTTACGTGTCTGACCGTGTAGTGGTAGACCCGCCTCGTTACTCGCACCGTCGCCCGGTACACGTCGTGCACCTGGTGCACGACCTTGTGGGCCGCGTGCTTCACCGCGTGGACGACCTTGCGGGCCACCTTCTTGGCCGCGTGGTAGACCTTGTGGACCGCGTGCTTGACCTTCTTGGCCACATGCTTGACGGCCTTCGCCTCGCACGAACCGGTCCACCAGGAGCAGTGGCCCGACGGGTCGTTGCCCACCAGCGGGTTGTCGTCGACGTAGGCGAAGGGGTTCGCCGCCACCGAGTCCGGAGTCGCGTCCTGCGAGGAGCTGTCCTTGTTCAGGAATTGGCCCGTGTCCGGGTTGTACCAGCGGGATGCCGTGCCGACGTCGCCCGTGCCCGGTTCCGTCCAGCCCGACTGGAAGCCCAGGTGGCCGATCAACGACGCGATCGCCGTCACCTTGCCCAGGGGGTCGTACGTCGCCGAGCCCGAGAGCGAGGTCGCGCCGGACGTGAAGGTTCCCACCACGTCGTCGTGCAGGTCCGTCAGGGCCAAGGCACCCGACGACGAGCCCGTTTGTTTGATGCCCACCAGGCCGCCGCCCGGGTCGTACGTGTACGCCGCGTCCCCGTCCGTCGCGATCGTGTTGTCCGCGCCCGAGTAGGCGAACGTACGGGTCGACGTCGTGCCGGTGTCCGTGTCCGTGATGTTCCGGCCCAGCGCGTCCAGCGTGTACGACTGGGTGCCCGCCACGATCTGGTCGCCGAACGCGTCCGCCTTGAAGGCACCCGCGCCGGACGTCGATGACTCCTGGGTCATCGTGCCCCGCGCCGAGTATGTGTACGAGTTCGTGCCGTCCGAGGTCAACTGGTCCCGGGCGTCGTACGTGTAGACGTCCGCTCCGGACCGCACCCGGTTGCCCGAGGCGTCGTAGGCGTACGCCGTCGTGGTGGTGCCGTTGTTCCACGAGGTGAGGCGGTCCGACCAGTCGTACGCGTATGTGTTCGCGGACGCGCCCGTCACGCCCGTCGTCGTCTTCGACGTCAGGTTGCCGTTGTTGTCGTAGCCGTAGGCGAAGCTCGACAGGGTCGAGGTGCCCTGTGCCAGGACGTCGTTCGACAGCTCGTGGGCGCTGTTGTAGCTGAACGTGCGGGTCTGGCCGGTGCTGCCGTACTTGATGGTCTTGATGTCGTTCAACTGGTCGTAGGTGTACGTGAGATGCGTGCCGCTTCCCGCGTCGTCCAGGGAGGACAGGCGGCCCGCCGTGTCGTAGCCGTACGACTGGGTGCCCGCCGCGTCCGTGCGGCTCAGCATCGAACCGTCGTCGTTGTAGGTGAAGTTGGACGAGCCCGCCGAACCCGAGGCGGTCAGGACGTCGCCGCGGTCGTCGTAGGTGAACGCGTCGTGGGTGGAGGCCTGGTGGTCGACGGCGCCCGCGGTACCCGCTTCGTCCGTGTCCGCCGAGGTGACGCGGCCGTCGGCGTCGTAGTTGAAGCTGTGTTTCGCCGTGGCCGCTTCCGCGCCCGTGCCGGACATCGTCTTCAACTGGCCGTTGTCGTCGTACGTCATCGACGTCGTGACACCGCCGGGCGCGGTGGCCGAGGTGACGTTGCCGTCGGCGTCGTAGGCGAAGGTCGTCGTCGAGTCGGCGGCCGACGTGTACTGGGACGTGGTCGGCTCGATCACCTTCTCCTGCTGGCCCCAGGGCGTGTAGCCGTAGCGCCAGGAGTTGCCGCGGCCGTCCGTGAAGCGGGTGCGGTTGCCCGCCGCGTCGTAGCCGAAGGACGTGGTGATCGACGTCGTCGCGTCGACCGGCTCCACCTGCTGGGTGATCGTGCCCGCCGCGTCGTAGGTCCAGCGCGTCGTGTGCTGGTTGGCGTCGGTGGCCGAGGTCAGGTTGCCGTTGCCGTCGTACTGCTGCGAAGTGCCGTACAGGTACGTGCCGATGGGGTCGTAGCTGCGGGTCGCCGTCGGGTTGTCGTTCGCGTCGTAGTCGGTGGTGGTGTAACTGCCGTCCGACAGCGTCGTCTTGGTGTTGTTGTCCGCGAAGTCGTAGGCGTAGGACGTGGAGTTGCCCGCGCCGTCGGTCGTGGAGGTGACGTCGCCCGCGCGGTTGTAGGCGTACGAGTTCGAAACACCGCCCGGGGTCTTCACCGAAGACACGTGCGCGCCGTACGGGTTGCCGCTCGTGACGTCGTAGAGGTACTGCGTCGTCAGGGTGCGGGTGGACGGGTAGCGCTCCAGCGTCGTCGACGTGGCCTGGCGGCCCAAGTAGTCGTACGTCGCCTGGGTTTGCGCGCCCGTGCCGTCCGTGGCCGTGCGCTGCTCGCCGTTCGTGTCGTACGTGGCGTGGGTCTTGGTGCCGTCTGGCTCGGTGATCTGGGCCAGGTCGCCGGTCTGGTCGTAGAGGTACGACGTCGTCTTGCCGCCGGGTGTGGTCTCGCTGGTCTGGTTGCCCTCGCTGTCGTACGTCCAGACTGTCGTGCCCGCGTTGGGAGTTGAGGCTCCCGCCGGGGTGTACGACGGCAGGGTCTCGCTGACCTTGTTGCCGACCGCGTCGTAGGCCGTGTCGGTGACCAGGCCGGTCGGGTCCTTCTCCCCGACGGACTCGCCGAAGGTGTTGAAGCCGCTGGTGGTGGCCGGGCGGACGGTCGTCGCGTCGGCGGCGATGCCGTCCTGCTCGGCCTGGACCGCCGGTGCCGTGGTGACCGCGAGGTTGCCGGCCTGGTCGTACTCGTAGTTGGTGGTGTTCTGCTCCGGGTCCGTCATGGACGTGGGCAGGCCGCGCTTGTCGTATGTGTACTTCGTGGTCTGCTGGTCCGAGGAGCCGACCGTGCCGCCGGTGCGGCCCTTGCCGTAGAGCGAGGACACCTCGGAGGAGGACAGGGCCCGCTGGTAGGTCTGGACGTCGCCGGTCGCTCCGTTGACGACGTTACTGACGGCACCGCCCGCGGTCTTCGCGCCGCCGATGGACAGCGGACCCGAACCGGTCCACGGGGAGGGGTTGTTGGCGGTGCCCGCGAGGGCGCCGTTGACGTACAGGTTCATGGTGCCGGTGGACGCGTCGAAGACACCGACCAGGTGGGTCCAGGTGTTCAGCGCCGGGGCGCTGGACGCGTAGGCGTTGGCGTACGTCGGGGTCCCGGAGGCGTCCGAGTTGGGTGAGATGAGGCGGAAGACGCCCTGGGAGGAGGCGTATTGGAGGTAGAAGGAGGACCGGTTGGTGCCGCCCTGGGCGACGAAGGTGCGGAAGGTGGAGGTGTCGGACAGCTTCACCCACGCCGAGACGGAGTAGGAGGCGCTGGTGTCCAGGACCGGGCCGTTGGTGGCGACGATGTCGCCGTTGCCGGAGGTGTCGCCGTTGAACTGGGCCGCGTCGTCCGACCAGGTCACACCGCTGCCCGCGGTGGCCGTGTTGCCGGTGCCGGAGGAGTCGGTGACCGACCGGCCGGAGGTCTGGTTCAGCTTCCACCAGCCGGCCGGGTGCCCGGAGGCGTCGCCGTACAGGGTCTCGCTGAGCAGGTTGCCCATGTCGTCGTACGTGTCGGTGGTGGTGCGGTCGTAACCGGTCGCGTCGTGATCGTTCTCCGACGCGACCTGGTCGTCCGGGGTGTACGACACGGTCGACACGCGGTCGACACCGGTCGGGTCGACGGTCGTCGACGTGGTGCGGTCAGAGGCGTCGACCGTGTACTGCGTGACGTTCTCGCCGTTGTCGGTGGTCTGCGTCAGCAGATTGCCGGCCGCGTCGTAGGTGTCCGACTCCAGGACGTAGGTGCTGGTGGCGTCCGAGCTGGTCTTCTTCACCGTCGCGGTGAGGCCGTCGTCGGTGTAGGTGTACGACGTCTTGTTGCCCATCGCGTCCGTGATCGAGGCCAGCCGTCCGGCCGGGTCGTAGGCCCGTGAGGACTCGACGAGGAGCGCGGCCGTCTGCGGGGCGACCGGGTCACCGATGTACATCAGGCCCTGGGTGAGCAGGTTGCCGTTGTCGTCGTAGGTGTAGTCGGTCTCGTTGCCGGCGCTCGTCACCTCCTTCGTCTTGTTGCCGGAGGTGTCGTAGGTGTACGTCGTCGTGTTGCCGTACGACGTGCCCGCCGCGACGTTGGCGTCGGACTCGGTGAACAGCCGGTCGTAGGCGTCGTAGGTCTGCGTCTCGGTGCGGGAGGCGTCGCCGCCCTGCGCGTCGGCGACGGTCTGGGAGAGGACGTCGCCGTCGTCGTCGTAGACCGTGCTGGAGACGGCGGCGTGGTCGGCGCCGTGCACGCGGTCGGTGATCCGCGGATCCCGCTCGGTGACGACCTGGCCGTTCTTGTCGTACGTGTAGGAGGTGGTCAGGCCGTCCGGGTAGGTGTCGGAGACCACGTTCTGGCTCAGGACCTGGCCCACACCGTCGTAGGTGTACGACGTGACGAGGCCGATGGCGTCCGTGGTGGAGGCGACGTCGCCGTTGGCGAAGTAGGACACGGAGTTGACCGCGCCGCCCGGGCTGACCGTCTTCACCGGCAGGCCCTTGGGCACGACCCCGCCGTCGGCGGACGGATAGGTGCTCGTGCCGTCGCTGTACACGGTGGTCGTGGCGCGGCCGCCCGGTGAGCCGGGCACGGCCGGGCCGGTGACGACGGTCTGGTTGCCTGCCGAGTCGTAGGTGTACGACGTCAGATAGGTGCTGTCGGTCGCGGACGCCGAGCGGCCGTCGCGCTCCGTCAGGAGCTGGTCGTTGCGCGGGTCCGCGGTGGTCAACTGGGCGGTCGTGTCGTCCGGGTAGTACGTGTAGTACTCGGTGTCGCACTTGTTCGCGACCTGGTCCTGGCAGGACGTGGAGGAGACGATGTTGCCGCGGACGTCGTGGCCGGTGGTGGTGACCGCGCCGTTGGGGTCGGTGACCGTGTGCTCGAAGCCGGCCGTGTCGTAGCCGAAGCTGGTCTTGTTGCCGAGGCCGTCGGTCTCGGTCAGCGCGCGGTCGCCGTTGGTGACGTCGTAGGTGTAGGTCAGCGTGGACGTCGTCGGCGAGGTCACCTTGACCGTCTCGACCGGGAGCAGGCCGCTGGAGTTCTTGGCGGCCTCGACGTGTGCGGCCACGTCGGCCGCGGTGAGCGCCGAGTGGTAGAAGGCCGCGTCGGCGATCGAACCGGTGAAGTGGCTGACGTCCGCCGGGGAGTCGAGCCAGCTCTTGGCGAAGCCGGCGCCGAGGTAGAGGTGGCTGTTCGACTGGTCGTTGGGGGCACCGGAGTAGGTGCCCTGGGAGACACCGTCGACGTACAGGGTCTGGGTGGATCCGGAGACGCTGAGCGCCACATGGTGCCAGGCGTTGTCGGTGACCGTGCCGGTGGAGCCGAACGCGGCGGAGCCGCTTCCGCTGCCGGCCCAGAAGTGGCCGTGCAGTTTGTTGTCGGTGCCGACGTAGAGGAGGGGGGTCCAACTGCCGGAGGCGGCCGTCGCTCCGGAGATCGCCACCGACTGGTCGCCGAGGATGACGCCCTGGGCGGCGGTCTTGAACCACATCTCGTAGCTGCGGTCGTTGGTGCCGTGCAGCACGGAGGCGGGCACTTCGACGTACGAGGTGCTGCCGTTGAACGTCGTCGCCTTGGCGTCGCTGAACGGACCGGTCGCCCCGAGCGTCACCGCGCTGTACGTGCCGTTGCCGCCGTGCACCTCGTTGAGGGCCGCGGTCGCGCCCGCCGCCTCGCCGAGCCGGTAGTAGCCGGCCGGGGCGGCCCCGAGCACCGCGCCCCGGTAGGTCTGGCTGGAGCCGGCGACGGTGGGCGCGGCGAGCTTCCAGACGCCGCCGTTCTCGTCGGTGAGCTGGGTCAGCGTGGTGGTGGCCGGGTCGTACGTCATCGTGGCGAAGGACTTGCCCGACGGGCGCTTGACCGAGGTGAGCAGGCTCGTGGCGTGAGTGCCGTACTGGTAGAGGGAGTTGACGTCGGCGGCGACCAACGGCCGTCCGTACCAGGCCGCGTCGGCGATCGAGCCGTTGAAGTACGTCGCGTACCCGGTGGCGTCGGTGGTGCTGCTGTGCGCCTCGTCGGGCCAACTGCCGCCGAGGAAGCCGGTGCCGAGGTAGTTGAAGACCTGGTTCTTGCCGAAGGCCACCGCGCTCTTGATGGAGACGGTGCCGGTGCGCGAGCCGACCTTCGCGTTGTCCAGGAACAGGGTCTGCGAGTTGCCGGCCGCGCTCAGCACCACGTGGTGCCACTTGCCGTCGGCGACGGACGCCGAGGACACGATGGGGTTGATGCCGCCGCTGTACCAGAACTCGGCGTTCAGCTTGCCGTCCGTACCGACGTAGACCGACGGGGTATAGAAGCCAGCGGCCTTGCCCGAGCCGATCGGCTGGGAGGCGTAGGAGTAGAGCACGCCGGGTCCGGCCGAGGTCTTGAACCACAGGGACAGTGCGCCCGAGTCGGTGTCGTTGCCGGTGTTCTTCGGCAGGGCGACGTCGGAGGTGGTGCCGTTGAAGGAGGCCGCGGTGGAGGAGGAGCCGGTGAGCGGGCCGGCCGCGCCGAGCGTCACGTTCTCGTACGTGGCGTTCTTGGTGCCCTCGTTGGCGAGGACCGCGTCCTTCGCGGTGGTGCCCGAGCTCTCGTTCAGCGGCCACACCTCGCTCGGGTCGAGGTCGAGGGAGGCGTTCTGGTACTGCGAGCCGGTCGTGTAGCCGTATGTCGTGCACTTCGTCGTCGACAGCGGGGCGCACACGGTCGTCAACTGGTCGCCCGTGTAACCGTAGTTCCAGGTCAGTACGGTCGTGGAGTCGCCCTTGGTGACCGCGTCGGTGGTGACGGTCGCGACGTGCGCGGCGAGGGCGCCGCTCGGGGTGGACCAGGTGAGGTTCAGGGAGCGCTGGGAGACGGCGGACTGCATCTTCGTGACGTGGCCGCTGGTCCAAGTGAGCGTGACGGCACGCCCGTTGGCGTCCGTGACGGAGGTGAGGCCGTAACTGCCCGTACTCAACAGCGTGGTGAAGACGTAGACCGTGTCGTCCTTGTCGGTCAGCCTGTAACCGCCGCCGCTGACCGTGGCGAACGTGGCCCAGCGGCCGGTCCCCGGCGCGAACGTGCCGTCGCTGTTCTTGCCGTAGCCGACCTGCGAGCCGTCCGGATAGGTGACGTTGACGCTGGTGACCGCGCCGGACGCGCTGTACTGCTCGGTGGCGCGCGCGTCGAAGATGGACGACCAGCCGGCGCCGAAGGCTCCACTCCAGCGCGGGTCACGGGAGTTGTAGTCGCGCTCGACGTCCAGGGACGGGCCGACGGTCGAGATCGAGGCGTCCGTGTCGGAGGTCGTGTAGTTGCCGATGGACGCGTCGAAGCCGTGGTCGCTGCTGTTCTGCGACAGCCCCGAGGTGATGGCGGGTTGGGGGACCTGGACGGACAACTCGTAGGGATCGGCGGGCGAATAGAGCCCGGTCGTCGCGTCGTACGCCTGTACTTCCCAGTTGTAGCTCTTGCCCCAGGCGAGCTTCCCGGCCGGCACGGTCCAGTCGCCGGTGGCGACCAGGCCCGAGTCGGCGACGAGGGCGTTGTTCGCGTCGTAGACCTTGAACTGGTACTTGTTCGTGCTGCCGCTCGTGGAGTTGGCGCCGCCCGCCCACGCGGTGAGTTCCGGAGTCGTCGTACCGACGACCGCGTTGTCGGCGGGGAACTGCTCGTAGAGCTGCGGGGCGGTGTTGCCGGTGTAGGTGACGATGAGCTTCGGGCCCCGCGAGGGGTCGTTGAAGGAGCCGAACTGCTTCCAGTGCAGGGCGTCGGTGGTGGACGCGTAGAGCGCGAGGCCGTAGTCGGCCGTCGTCCCGCTGAACCAGCCCTGGATCGCCGAGGTCGACAGCGTCACGTCCACCGTGTCGCCCACGGTCCGGTCGGCGGCGGTGTTCGCGCAGGCGGTCGGCACGCTCGGGGTCAGGTTGCCGATGGAGGAACCGTAGGTCGGTCCGGGGTAGCTGGTGACGCCCTCGGGCGTCCAGTCATGGGTGATGAGGGCGACGTCGAAACGCTCGGCGGTGCAGGTCGCGGCCCAGGTGTCGAACAGCTCCAGCTTCGCCGCGGTGACCGTCACACCGCTGTCGTCCCAGGCGGTGTCCCAGTGGTTGACGTAGCTCACCGCGGAGTGCGTGCCCGAGTCGTACGAACCGACCTTGACCGTCTGCTCGTAGGAGTGGTCGCCCGTCGCGTCCGAGCCCGACTCGGCGTAGGTGGTGGTCCAGCCGTCGGTGACGGTCGGGTCGACGGTCACCGGGAAGACGCGGTGCGCGTCCTTCAGCCAGGCGTCGTCGAGCGTGATCCTGAGCGCGTAGTCGCCGCCGTCCCGCACGAGGGTCGTCGTGACGTCGTGCGTGGTGGTCGGGTCACCGGAGCGCGGATCGACCTTCGAGTCGTAGGCGTACGACGAAGGGATGCGCTCTACGGTCTTGCCCGCGGCGTCGCGCAGGACGATCGAGCCGTCCTCGTTCTGGACGGGGGTGAGTCCCTTGAGGTGGAGCGGAAAGGTCCAGGAGTTACCGGCGTCCGCGGAGTGCAGGACGACCGCTTCCTTCACGCCGGTGGCGGTGGGGGCGACCTGGAGATCGGTGCCGGTGAGGACGCCGGCGTAGGTGAGGCGCGAACCGTCGGCGGTGCCCTTGACGGCCTGGGCGCCCTTCAGCGCGTAGGAGACGGAGTGCTGTGCGTCCGGGGCGAGCGAGACAAGCGTGGAGTCGTCGGCCTTGGCGGCGAAGTCGACGTCGACGGAGTTGGCCTTCTCCTGCCAGCGCCCGTCGGGTCCGGCCCGCACCTCCACGTCGATGGGCGCCCACTTGCCCTTGCCCACCTGGTAGTTGACAGGCGTCGGCGAGATCTGTCTGGTGACGGAGCCGTCGGCGTTGTCGAACACGGTGTCCGTCCGCGAGGACTTGCCCGCGTCCCGCTTGCTCGTCTTCGCGTTGAAACCGGCGCCTCCCGCGGCGCTCTTCCCCCGCTTCACCGACGCCTGGTGCGCGTGGTACGCGGCGAGTTCGCCCTTGCCCTTTCCGGGTTTACGGCCCGCGCCCTGGTGCGCCTCGGTGACCGAGGCGGGGACATGGTGCCGCTTCCCCGCCGCCGTGCCCGACTTCTCCCCTGGCAGCCTGCCCCAGTGCGGGTCCTTCAGCCAGGCCGTGACCGAGGACAGGCTCGGCAACGAGATGTCCACGGCGTGCAGTTCGACCCCCGCGGCCAGCGCCTGCTGCGTGGTCAGCATCAGGGCGAGCGCGGTCAGCACCAGCACGGCGACACCGCGACGGGCGCGCCGTGCACGACGGGGTGAGCGGACACGGCGAGCAGGCCGAATGCGCACGGCGGGGACTCCAACGGTCGGTGGGCGAGGGCACAACTGGGCGGACCTCGCCGTCAGTTGCCGTTTGACCAGGCCCTGACAGAGGAGTCACAGAAACGCACAGATCTTGCCCATCACGCACAGAGATCGAACAGACCCAAGGAGCGATCATGGTTCGATCTTGACCACTACCCGGTAAACCCACCCGAGTTGCCGCACATATCCGTTTGCCGCTTGTGTATTCCTTTGCTGACACATCGACTTGGGCAGGGAAGAACTTCACATCCCGTACGTGGTATTCACCGGGACTCGCCGGGCGATCACCCCGCGTGGAACCTCGCCGGCGCGTTCGTCGGGTTGCCGCCGGTCGGGAGTGCCTGCTTGGAGCAGGTGGAGAGCACCTTCACCATCGCGGCCTTCTCCGCCGAGGTGACCCACAGCCCGTACTTCTTCTTCACGGCGACCTGCGCGGCGACATAGGTGCACCGGTACGCCTTGTTGGGCGGCACCCAGGTCGCCGTGTCGCCGTCCCCCTTGCTGCGGTTGGCACTCGCGTCGACGGTGAGGAGGTTGAGGGGGTCGTTGGCGAGGGCTATCCGCTTGCTGGCGTCCCAGTACTTGGCGCCCTTCTGCCAGGCGTCGGAGAGGGCGACGAGGTGGTCGATGTCCACGAGGCTGCGGCCGCGGCGGTAGGTGACCTCCTTGCCGGAGTACGGGTCGGACTGGAGGACGCCGTACGACACCTTGCAGTCGCCGTCGGTGAACTTCACCTGCTTCAGGTCCCGTTTGAGGATGTCGTCCCTGGTGTCGCAACTGTTGGAGTCCGTGTCCGCCCAGGCGGTGCCGAACCGCTCGCGGGAGTAACCGGTCTTCGGCGCCCGGCCCTTCACGGTCAGCGACTCGGCGGCGGTCAGGGCCGCGCCCCCGCCGGATCCTGTGGTGGCCGGCGCCTCGGGACCGGAGCTTCCCGTGGTGTCCTGCTTGCATCCGGCGACGGACAACATGACCAAAGCGGCTATGGCCGCCGCACCCCTCAGACGCGTCACGTGCGCCCCTCCCCTTGCTCACCCGGCCCCGCCCCTGCGCGGGCGGACAGTGACCTGGTGCCCACGTTAGCGACGGAGATGTCATGACCATATGGGGCCTATAGGGCGCATGACATGCAACCGGGGCGCATCCTCGCTGCCGGGCCGGGGGAGACACCTCCTCTCCGCGCCCCCCTTCTCCCCCGCTCCTCCCCTCGGACTCCCCCGGACTCCTCGTCAGACTTTCCCGATGCCCAGTGTCGACTCCGAGGGCAGCAGCCCGGACCCGAGCGCGGCGACCCAGAACTCGCCCAGCAGGTCGGCGAGTCGGTCGGTGCCGGTCTTGCCGAGCAACTGCCAGGGCGCGGCGGCAAGTTGGTCGGTGTGGCGCTCGACCTCCTGGCGCAGGGCGCGGCCCACCCTGGTCGCTGTGCCGGTGTCGTCTATCACTCCCCTGACGACGAGGCGTCGGCGTGCCGCCGTCCACTCCGCCGGGCTCCAGCCCCGGCTCTCGAAGCGCTGGACCGAGGCGGCGCCGATCGCAGCGAAGGAGACCAGGGTCTCGACGGGGTCGAGGCCGGCGACGAGAAGGGCTGCGAGGTGGCCGTCCCCGCGGTGTTCGCGCAGGATCGTCGCCGCCTGCCACAACTGGAGGTGGGGCTCCGCGGGCCAGTCCAACTCGGCGTTGGCCGCGGCGAGGGGGCGGCCCGCGGTAGTGGCCGCCTCGGCGGCGCGGCGGGCGAGGGCGGCGGCCTCCGCCAGCTCGGGACTGTCGACGCGGTCGCCGAATATCGCGCGGTAGGCCCGGTCCATTCCGCGCAGCCTCGCCTTCAGCACGGCGTCCGGGCTCGCGATACTCCACGCCGGGTCGATGTGCTCGGCGACCATGCGGGGACTGAAGCTGTAGAACGCGGAGGTCACACGCTCGGCGCCGACCGGGCCCAACGGAGCGGCGCGCAGCGGGAAGTAGCTCGGCCAGCGGTCCTCGGTGCCGTATCCGAGTGCGGCGGCCTCCTCGAAGACCTCCGGCGCGTAATACAGCAGCGCGTGCAGGGGTTCCAGCAGATGCCAGAGCTGGCGCACGCGGCTCAGCTCCATTGCTTCCCCCGGTTCGATCGCCCCCGCTTCGATCGGCGTCCCGACTCCACGAACCTTTTCCGACATGAGCAGACTCCCGTTCGCATCCCGGCCGTTGCACAACTTGACACTGACAAGATTGCCCGACCGACTCCAACTTGTCAATGCCTAGATTCCGCGTAGGCTGCTGGGCATGAGTACGACCAAGTCCACCAAGAGCCCCTACCACCACGGTGATCTGCGCCGCGCCGTCCTCACCGCCGCGCTCGACGTCATCGCCGCCGACGGCCCCTCCGCACTGAGCCTGCGTGACCTCGCCCGCCGCGCCGGTGTCTCGCACGCGGCGCCTGCCCATCACTTCAAGGACCGCACCGGGCTGTTGACGGCGATCGCGGCGGAGGGGTTCGGGCTGCTGGCGGGGGCGGTCGGGGAGGCGGCGGATCTGAAGGACGCCGGCGTGCGGTATGTGCGCTTCGCGCGCGAGCATCCGGCGCACTTCCAGGTGATGTTCGCGCCCGAGCTGCTGCGCGAGGGCGACCTCGAACTCACCACGGCCCGCGCCCTCGCCACCGACGCCCTGCGCCACGCCGTCTCGGCCGTACCGCCGGAGGGTCGCGGCCCGGACGCCCGCCTCGCCGGCGTCGCCGCGTGGTCCCTGGCGCATGGCTTCGCGACGCTGCTGCTCGGCCACAATCTGGACGGCGCGGTGGGTGAGCGGGATCCGGAGGAGGTGTTTCGGGGGCTGGCGGCGATGTTGTTCCGCGCGGCGGAGTGAGGGGGCTCAGGGGAGTGGGGCTTCCGCGACGCGAGGGACTGGGGAAGTGCACACGTCCGAAGCGCCTGGTGGACCGCGGTTGTGCGGGTGACGGTCCGGGAGGACAGTCGTATCGAGCGCGTGCGTGCCACCTGGAGGCGCTGATGCGGCACGAAGAGCAGAAACCCGAGACCCCTGACGTCAGGTTTCAGATAACTGGTCAAGGGCCGCTGGTGTACATGGTCCCGCAGTCCCTGAAAGCCGTCGCGGATCTGTCGTTGATCTTCATGGCGGCAGCTCATGGGCACTGGCTTGCCGCGGGTCTTCAAAGCGTCCGCGATCGTCTTGACACACGGGAAGGGGTGCTGGCCCGCTGCGGGTTGTTCGCGGTCACCTTCGTGTTGATCGTGGTATCCCCGCTCTCGGTGATCATGATGATCATCAAGCTGCTCGCCAGTGCCCTTCGTGGCTGTTCAGGCGGGGGTGACACGGCCTCGATCCCGCCCTTTGCTGCGACCGCTGATCCTGAGGCGTCTTCAACAGTCGCCCTCCCGGGGACACTTGTACATTCTGTGCCGATGTCGCAGGTCGACCCGTCGTATTCGGCTCCGAGCTCCGGTCCCCGCCTGGACTCGAACACGGACTCGACCCCGGGACGGCGTCGGGTTCCTGGTCGGCCGCGGGCGGATGCCTCGCCTTCGGGTGCGCCGCACTCCACGCATTCGGCGTCGGCTTCGCACGGCCGTGCGCCCTCGGACGTGGAAGCGTTCCCTGCCGCACCCGCGACGCCCGGCTCGAATCAGGGCCCAAGGCGGCGTCGGAATTCCGCATCGACGCCGACTCGTGAATCGGCTCCGCGACCCGGTCCGCACCAAACCGGGGCCTCGTCCCGTCCGTCAGTGACGCCGAATCCCTCTTCATCGTCACGCGCAGGACAAGGTCATTTCCCACCACCACGCGCAGGAGCAGCGCCGACTCCACCACACGCAGAACCGCACCCGTCCTCATCACGGCAGCCGGACGCGAGTCCGAGGTTGCGCACAGCGAAGACGCCGTCGCAGAGCCAGCAGGAGCAGGCGGCGCACGAACTGCCGCCGGACTCGCGCCCATCCGTGTCTCAGCCGTCGACGCTACGCACACCGACTCCGTCTGCGGACTCGTCGGTCCCGTCGACGCCGCCGCCTCCGAGTTCAGAGTCGCAACCGGCTTCGCGGGCGCCCTCACCTCAGGTACCGCAGCCGCCCGCTATGCCGATCACGGCCTCGGTCTCGACTCCGGACACATCCGACACGTCATCGAGTGGGTGGGCGCCCTCGGCGCCGGCCCCGGTCTCCGAGTCACCTCGTTCCCTCCAACCACCGCCCAGGCACAGGCCGCAGGTGTCGCTCTTGTCTGAGGGCCGAGGTACCAGTCCGACTTCACCCTCGGTATCCGGCCCACGCACAGCTGCGCCCCGGGCCCGCGCTGAACACCGGACGCCGGAGACGACCACGACGAGGCCGGCCCTTCCGGAGTTTGTTGAGAGGCCGTCGGTCACAGACTCTCCGCCTTCTCTGCCTCCTCCGCCTGACCCTCCGACCTCTCCAGCACAGCGGCCCCCATCCTCCGGCCCTGAATCGCCCTCAGGCTCACGCTCCTGCTGACGCCGCGCCTCGGCTTCCCGGTCTGCCGCGGCTCTCCATGGCGCAACTGACAGGCGAGCCCGTGGCAACCGCTCCGGACGTACCTTCCCGTCACGACCCCAGGATCGACGCCAGGAACTCCCCCACCCACCCCAGCAACTCCCGCCCGACCAACGGCTTCCCGCCCACCTTCGCCGTCTTCGGGCGGGGTACCAGCACCTGGTGGGCCGCCGGCTTGATGACCGTGCCGGGGTAGAGGCGCTTGAGGCGGAGCTCCTGGGATTCGCGCAGCTCCACCGGGGCGAAGCGGATGTTGGTGCCCTGGAGGACGATGTCGCCGACGCCGCAGGCGCGGGCGAGCATGCGCAGGCCCGCCACCAGCAGCAGGTTCTCCACCGGTTCGGGCAACTTGCCGTAGCGGTCGGTGAGTTCCTCGCGTACGGCCCTGATGTCCTCCTCCGTGTTGGCGGAGGCGATGGAGCGGTAGGCCGCCAGGCGCAGGCGCTCGCCGGGGGCGTAGTCGTGCGGGACGTGGGCGTCGACCGGGAGCTCGATCTTGACCTCCAGGGGCGGCTCCTCCTCGACACCGCCTTCCAGGGAGGCGCGGTAGTCGGCGACCGCCTCGCCGACCATGCGGACGTACAGGTCGAAGCCGACGCCCGCGATGTGGCCGGACTGCTCGCCGCCCAACAGGTTGCCCGCGCCCCGGATTTCGAGGTCCTTCATGGCCACGTACATGCCCGCGCCCATCTCCGTGTGCTGGGCGATGGTGGCGAGCCGCTCGTGGGCCGTCTCCGTGAGGGGCTTCTCCGGGGGGTAGAGGAAGTACGCGTAGCCGCGTTCGCGGCCTCGGCCCACCCGGCCGCGGAGCTGGTGGAGCTGGGACAGGCCGAAGTTGTCGCCTCGTTCGACGATCAGCGTGTTCGCGTTGGAGATGTCGATGCCGGACTCGACGATCGTCGTCGACACCAGGACGTCGAACTTCTTCTCCCAGAAGTCGACGACCACCTGTTCCAGCGATTGCTCCGACATCTGGCCGTGGGCCGTGGCGATGCGCGCCTCCGGGACGATCTCGCGCAGTCGGGCCGCCGCGCGGTCGATCGACTCGACCCGGTTGTGGATGTAGAAGACCTGGCCCTCGCGCAGCAGTTCGCGGCGGATCGCGGCGCCGATCTGCTTCTCCTCGTAGGGGCCGACGAACGTCAGCACCGGGTGACGCTCCTCGGGGGGCGTCGTGATCGTGGACATCTCGCGGATGCCGGTGACCGCCATCTCCAGGGTGCGCGGGATGGGGGTGGCGGACATCGTCAGCACGTCGACGTTGGCGCGCAGCTTCTTGAGCTGCTCCTTGTGCTCGACACCGAAGCGCTGCTCCTCGTCGACGATGACCAGGCCGAGGTCCTTGAACTTGGTCTCGGAGGAGAAGAGGCGGTGGGTGCCGATGACGACGTCGACCGCGCCCTCCCGCAGGCCCTCCAGGGTCGCCTTCGCCTCCGTGTCGGTCTGGAAGCGGCTCAACGCCCTTACGTTGACCGGGAATTGCGAGTACCGCTCGGAGAACGTCCCGAAGTGCTGCTGCACGAGCAGGGTCGTCGGGACCAGGACCGCGACCTGCTTGCCGTCCTGGACCGCCTTGAAGGCGGCCCGGACCGCGATCTCGGTCTTGCCGTAGCCGACGTCGCCGCAGACCAGCCGGTCCATCGGGACCGACTTCTCCATGTCGTCCTTGACCTCGGCGATCGTGGTCAACTGGTCGGGCGTCTCCGCGTACGGGAACGCGTCCTCCAGCTCGCGCTGCCAGGGCGTGTCCGAGCCGAACGCGTGCCCCGGGGCCGCCATCCGGGCCGAGTACAGCTTGATGAGGTCGGCCGCGATCTCCTTGACGGCCTTCTTGGCGCGCGCCTTGGTCTTCGTCCAGTCGGCGCCGCCCAGGCGGTGCAGGGTGGGGGCCTCGCCACCGACGTACTTGGTGATCTGCTCCAGTTGGTCGGTCGGGATGTACAGGCGGTCGCCGGGCTGGCCGCGCTTGGCGGGGGCGTACTCGACGACCAGGTACTCGCGGGTGGCGCCCTGCACCGTGCGCTGCACCATCTCGATGTAGCGGCCCACGCCGTGCTGCTCGTGGACGATGTAGTCGCCCGCCTCCAGGGTGAGCGGGTCGATGGTCTTGCGGCGGCGGGCCGGCATCCGGGCGCCGTCCTTGCCTGCGGCCTTCTGCCCGGAGAGGTCGGTCTCCGTGAGGACGGCGAGCTTCAGCGCCGTATCGACGAAGCCGTAGTCGATCGAGCCGGTCGCCACGTGCACCACGGAGGGGGCGATCTCGCCGAGGTCCGTCTCCAGGCGGGCCGCCACGCCCTCCGTACCGAGGACCTCGACCGTGCGCGCGGCGGGGCCGTGGGCCTCGGTCACGAAGACCGTGCGCCAGCCGTCCGCGAGCCAGCCCTTGGTGTCCGCGAGGGCCTTGGCGGTGTCGCCGCGGTAGGTCTCCGGGGCGTGCATGCCCAGCTTGAGGGTGTCGGCGGACAACTCCTCGTCGGCGGCGAACGGCGACACCGACCACCACATCATGTCCAGCTCGCGGGCCCGCTCCCGGACGTCCGCGATGGACCACAGGGAGGCCGCGTCGACGTCGATGGGCGCCTCGCCGCCGCCCGCGGTGGCCGCCCAGGAGGCCTGGAGGAACTCCTGGGACGTCGCTACGAGATCGGCGGCACGCGTGCGTACCCGCTCCGGATCGCATACGACGGCCATCGCGCCCTTGGGCAGGATGTCGAGCAGCAGCTCCATGTCGTCGACGAGCACCGGGGCCAGGGACTCCATGCCCTCCACGGCGATGCCCTCGGCGATCTTGCCGAGCAGCTCGCCCAGCTCGGGGTGTGCTTCGGCGAGGGCACGCGCACGCGTGCGGACGTCTTCCGTCAACAGGAGTTCACGGCAGGGGGGTGCCCACAGGCCGTGTTCGGCGACCTCCAGGGAGCGCTGGTCGGCGACCTTGAAGTAGCGGATCTCCTCGACGTCGTCGCCCCAGAACTCGACGCGCAGCGGGTGTTCCTCGGTGGGCGGGAACACGTCCAGGATGCCGCCGCGCACGGCGAACTCGCCGCGTCTCTCGACCAGCTCCACGCGCGCGTAGGCGGCGGCCCCGAGGGCGTCCACGACCGCGTTCAGGTCGGCGGTCGTGCCGGTCTTCAGGGCGACCGGTTCCAGCTCTCCAAGTCCCTTGACCTGCGGTTGCAGCACGGACCGCACGGGCGCTACGACGACGGAGACCGGGCCCGTCTCCGGGTCGTCGGCGGTGGGGTGGGCCAGGCGGCGCAGCACGGCGAGGCGACGGCCCACGGTGTCGCTGCGCGGGCTCAGGCGCTCGTGCGGAAGCGTCTCCCAGGAGGGGTACTCCACCACGCCGTCCGGCGGGAGCAGCGAGCGCAGGGCGGCGGCCAGGTCCTCCGCCTCGCGGCCGGTCGCGGTCACCGCGAGGACGGTACGGCCGGTCTCGCGGGCCAGCGCGGCGACGGCGAAGGGGCGGGTCGCCGGGGGCCCGACCAGATCGACGTGCATGCGGTTGCCGTCGGTCGCCGCCTTGGTCGCTTCCGCGAGGGCGGGGTCCTTGACTACGGCGTCGAGCAGACCGTGCAGGCTCATGGAGGGGCGCTTCCGTCCGGGGGGTGGGCAACACGAAGGGCCCGACGCGGGTGGCGGCCGGGGGGTATCCAGCGTACGTCGGCGCGGTCGCTGGTGCGGGGGGCTGTGGATAACCCCGCTCACCCGGCGCCCTGAGCCGCGGAAAAATACCTTTCCCACCCGCCCGCCCGTTTGTCGACACCAAAAACCCCGGCGCCGAGAAGTCCCCCGTGACTTCTCGGCGCCGGGGCCGGTCCCCCGTAGGCGATGGCTATTCGGTCGCGATCGCGTTCAGGACGTTCATCCGGCCCGCCCGGAACGCGGGGATCAGAGCGGCGAACAGTCCCACGAACGCGGACCCGATGAAGACCGCGATGATCGTGCCCCACGGGATCTCCAGGACCTTCAGGCCCTCCAGCGCGAGGAGCTGCTGGGCCGTCGCGCCCCAGCCCATCCCCAGCCCCAGGCCGAGCAGCGCTCCGAAGAGGGCGATGACGACCGACTCCATGCGGATCATCCGGCGGAGCTGGCGGCGGGACATGCCGATCGCTCGCATGAGGCCGATCTCGCGGGTGCGTTCGACCACCGAGAGGGCCAGGGTGTTCACGACACCCAGGACCGCGACGATGATCGCGAGGGCGAGCAGGCCGTAGACCATGTTCAGGAGCTGGCCGATCTGGTCCTTCAGTTCCTGCTTGTAGTCGGTCTGGTCGCGCACCTGGTACTGCGGGTACGGGTCCATGGCCTTCTTCAGGGCGGCGTACGCCTGCTTCTCCTGGCCGTCCTTGGCCTTGGCGAACATGATCTCGTTCGGCGGGACCTTGTTGGCCGGGAGGTACTTCTGCATGGTCGCGATGCTGGTGTAGCGGGCGCCCTGGTCGATGGCGACGTCGTCGTCCGTGATGGCCGCGACCTTGAGCTTGGCCGTCGAGCCGCCCTTGAAGGCGACGCTGATCGTGTCGCCGACGTGGACGCCGTGCTTCTTGGCGTACTTGGAGCCCACCGACATCGCGTTGGTGCCGTAGGCGGCGGACAGGTCGCCGGCCGTGGTGGCGCGGCGCAGGTCCTGGGCGTAGGACGGGTCGGCGGCGGTGAGGCCGTCGGTGTCCTTCTGGCCGTCGGGCGAGGTGAGCGTGGCGTCGATGTCCTTGTAGCGGGTGACGTGGACGAGGTCCGGCGACTGTTCCATCGCCTTCTCCGCCTGCGGCACGATCCGCTGGTTGCCCTGGACGATGAAGTCGGCGCCCACGGACTTGTCGAGTTCGCTGGTCGCCGAGGCGACCATCGAGGAGCCGACCACCGAGAGACAGGCCACCAGCGCGAGACCGATCATCAGGGCCGCACCCGTGGCACCCGTACGGCGGGGGTTGCGGAGCGCGTTGCGTTCGGCCAGGCGTCCCACCGGTCCGAAGGCCCGCAGGAGTACGACGCTGATCACCCTGACCACACCGTTGGCGAGCAGCGGGCCGATGATGACGAAGCCGATCAGGGAGAGGACGACGCCCGCGCCCAGGACCAGCGAACCGTCCGTCGCCTTCTTGGCGGAGGCCGCCGCGAACAGGGCGGCGATACCGGCGCCCGTCAGGACGAGACCGATCAGGCCGCGCACCCAGCCGGCCCGGCCGTCGGCCGGGGTACCGGCGTCGCGCAGCGCGGCCATCGGGGAGATCTTGCCGGCGCGGCGGGCCGGGAGGTAGGCGGCGAAGACCGTGACGATCACGCCGAGGAGCAGGCCGAGCACCGGAGTGGTCCACTTCACGGTCAGGTCCCGTGTCGACAGGTCCATGCCCGCCGCGCTCATCAGCTTCATCAGGCCTACGGCGATCCCGACACCGGCGCCGACACCGAGGACGGATCCGACGATCCCGAGCAGGGTCGCCTCGACCAGCACCGAGCCGTTGACCTGCGTGCGGGAGGAGCCGATCGCCCGCATCAGGCCGATCTCGCGGGTGCGCTGGGCGACCAGCATCGAGAAGGTGTTGATGATCAGGAAGATGCCCACCAGGAACGCGATCCCGGCGAAGCCGAGCATGGCGTACTTGATGACGTTCATGAACTGGCCGACGCCCTGACGGTTCTCGTCGGCGTTCTCCTTGGCCGTCTGGATCTTGTACGACCCCGATGCGGCGAGGGTCTGCGCCACGTTCTGCTTGAGTTGGGTGTCGGAGACACCGCTCGCGGCGGTGATGCCGAGCTGGGTGAACCGGCCGGTGGCGCCGAGGAGTTCGCGCTGGGCGGTGGCGGTGTCGAAGTAGACGACGGCCGCACCGGGGTTGGTCACCTTGAAGGTGGCGATGCCGACGATCTTGGCGGTGAAGTCACCGGTCTGCGAGATGGTGCGCAGCGAGTCGCCCATCTTCAGGTGGTGCTTGTCGGCGGTGTCGGCGTCGACCATCGTCTCGGTCGGGCCGCGCGGCGCGTGTCCGGAGGTGATCTCCATCGAACGCAGGTCGCTCTTCGTCCAGTTGCCCGCGATGGTGGGCGCGCCGGTCGACGAGCCCATGTTCTTGTTGGCGCTGTTGACGACCGTCACGTTCATCGAACTGACGCCGCCCTCCACGGACTTGACGCCCTGGGCCTTCTTCGCCTGCGCCAGCACGGAGGCCGGCAGCGACTCGGGCAGTCCGTTCTGCGGGGTGCTGCCGTCGGCCTTGGCGGCCTTCGGCAGGACCGTGACGTCGGAGGCGGTGGCCGCGAAGAGCTTGTCGAAGGTCGTGTTCATCGTGTCGGTGAACACCAGCGTCCCGCACACGAACGCCACCGACAGCAGCACGGCTATCGCCGACAGCGCCATCCGCCCTTTGTGCGCGAAGAAGTTGCGCCTCGAGGTCTTGAGGACGGTCATGACGTACGCCCCCGCGCGTCGAAGTCCTTCATACGGTCGAGGACGGCGTCGGCGGTCGGCTTGAACATCTCGTCGACGATCCGGCCGTCCGCGAGATACAGCACACGGTCCGCGTACGAGGCGGCCACCGGGTCGTGGGTGACCATCACGATGGTCTGGCCCAGCTCGTCCACGGAGCGCCGCAGGAAGCCCAACACCTCAGCTCCGGCACGGGAGTCGAGGTTGCCGGTCGGCTCGTCCCCGAAGATGATCTCGGGGCGGGCCGCCAACGCCCTTGCCACGGCGACGCGTTGCTGCTGGCCGCCGGAGAGCTGGTTGGGCCGGTGCTTGAGCCGGCTGGACAGCCCGACCGTCTCCACGACCTGCGCCAGCCAGCCCTTGTCGGGCTTGCGGCCGGCTATGTCCATGGGGAGGGTGATGTTCTCCAGCGCGTTCAGCGTCGGCAGCAGGTTGTACGCCTGGAAGATGAAGCCGATCCGGTCCCGGCGCAGTTGGGTGAGCCTCTTGTCCTTGAGGCCGGTGATCTCGGTCTCGTCGAGGTAGATCTGCCCCGAGGTCACGGTGTCGAGCCCGGCGAGGCAGTGCATGAGGGTGGACTTGCCGGACCCCGAGGGGCCCATGATCGCGGTGAACTGGCCGCGGGCGATGTCCACGTCGACATGGTCGAGGGCGACGACGCGGGTCTCCCCGGCCCCGTAGGCCTTGACGACCTGCCGCGCTCGCGCGGCAACGGCCGTACGCCCTCCAGTGCCCCCGTGCCTGGGAATGGTTACAGCCGATGTCACGGTATGTCTCCTAAGTCGCTCAGCGGATGAAACGTAGGAAGTTCTTACGTCGATGAGTCTGGCGGCGGGAGGTGGTCCTGCGCGCTGGTGCTCGGCGCAGTCTTTTGCTGGGGAAAACCCCACCCCCGCCGGTTCGGTATGCCGCCCCCCAGCGGCATAAAGCCAGGTTAAGGACGCCCCGCACCCATCTCGTCCTCCGGCAGCACGAGCCGAACCCGGGCCGCAGTGAGGAGGCACCCCTAAGGGATGTCCACCTCCGGGTGGAGCCGATCTCGGGGTCCGCTCCACCGTGGGAGAGTGTCGTAAGGCAGATAGATGCAGGGGGAAGGAATCCGCGTGAGCGACACGGAACCCGCGATACGTGAGGCCGCGCAGCGCCCCGCACCCGGCCGGCGCGGTGCCGTCGTGGCCGCTCTGATGCTCGCCATGGCGCTGGCCGCGCTCGACGCCACCATCGTGTCGACCGCCGTACCGCAGATCGTCGGCGACCTCGGCGGCTTCTCCGTCTTCTCCTGGCTGTTCTCCGGCTATCTGCTCGCGGTGACGGTCACCCTGCCCGTCTACGGCAAGCTCTCCGACACCTTCGGCCGCAAGCCGGTGCTGATCACGGGCGCGGCGGTGTTCCTCGTCGGTTCGCTGCTGTGCGCGGTGGCCTGGAACATGGGCGCGCTGATCGCGTTCCGTGTCGTGCAGGGCCTGGGCGGTGGGGCGTTGCAGGGCACGGTGCAGACGCTGGCCGCCGATCTGTATCCGCTGAAGGAGCGGCCGAAGATCCAGTCCAAGCTGTCGACGGTGTGGGCGGTGTCGGCGGTCGCGGGCCCGGGGATCGGCGGACTGCTCGCCGCCTACGCGGGCTGGCGGTGGATCTTCCTGGTCAACCTGCCGGTCGGAGCGGTGGCGTTGTGGCTGATCGTCCGTTACCTGCACGAACCGGAGCGCCCCCGCGCCTCCCGCCCCCGCGTCGACTGGGCGGGCGCGCTGGCCGTGTTCGCCTGCGGGGGCGTGCTGATCACCGCGCTGGTGCAGGGCGGGGTGGCGTGGGACTGGCTGTCGGCACCCTCAATCGCCTTGTTCGGTACGGGATTTGCGCTGGCGGGGGTGGTCGTGGCGATCGAACGCCGGGCGGCGGAGCCGATCATCCCGGGGTGGGTGTGGCGGCGCCGTACGATCGCGGCCGTCAATCTGGCGCTCGGGGCACTGGGGTTGCTGATGGTGGCGCCGAGCGTGTTCCTGCCGACGTACGCGCAGTCGGTGCTGGGCCTGGCGCCGGTGGCCGCCGGATTCGTGCTCTCCGTATGGACGTTGACCTGGCCGGTGGCGGCCGCGCTGAGCCAGCACGTGTACCGGCGGATCGGTTTCCGCAACACGGCGATGCTCGGGATCGGGACGGCGACGCTCCTCCTGTTCGCGTTCCCGTTCCTGCCGTATCCGGGGTCGGCCTGGCAGCCGATGGCGCTGATGCTGCTGCTCGGCGCGGCCCTCGGACTCTTCCAACTCCCGCTGATCGTAGGGGTGCAGTCGACGGTCGAGTGGGAGGAGCGGGGGGTGACGACCGCGTCCGTCCTGTTCTGCCGGCAGACCGGCCAGACGATCGGCGCGTCCGTCTTCGGCGCGGTCGCCAACGGCGTCCTCGCGTCCCGGTTGGGCGGTGCGAGCGACCTGGACTCGGTGACGCGCGGCCTCGACGCGGGCACCGTGCCGGAGGCGACCCGGCGGGCGATCGCGGACGCGGTGCACGCCGTGTACATCGGCGCGGGCTGCGCGGCGGCCGTGGCCTTCCTGGTGCTGCTGTTCCTGGCACCGCGCAGGTTCCCGGTCCTCAAGGAGCAGTGACCGTCAGGCGGTTACGACACCGTGGCGGTCGGCGGGGTCCAACGGCGGGTGCGCGGCACCGTGTTGGGGATGCCGTACTCCTTCTTGAGCTGTTCGGGGATGGCGTAGTGCATGACGCGTCCTCGGGTGAGGGAGGACAGTTCCAGCACGGTGGTGAGATGGCCGAGGCGGTCCAACGCCCAGGCGCCGAGCGGGGAGTTGTCCTCGATGGTCTCCAGGACGCCGAGGAGGTGCGGGGCGGCCTTGACGAGGGTGTCCCAGGCGGTGCGCGGCACCTGGAGCCAGTCGGCGCAGGTGTCGCCGACGAGGAAGCGGATCAGCGCGGAGACGACCGGGTCGAAGAAGGTGCCGGGGACGACCTCCTCGTAGAGGTCGATGAGTTGGCGGGTCAGGTGCGCGCCCTCCTCGGACGGACCCATGTGCCGGATCATGTAGAGGTCGAGGAACTGACGTGCCTCGTCGAGGGACTTGGGTACGGCGTCCTGGTCGACGCCGAGCATGGCTCCGACCACGCGCCAGGCGTAGTAGTAGGCCTCCGCGCCCTCCTCCGACATGTGGATGCCGAGGCGGTGCAGGCTGTCCAGCACGAGCAGGGAGAAGAACATCTGTCCGCCGATCATGTCCTCCTGACAGATCGGCGTCCCCGACTCGCCGGTGTCCCAGCGGTTTTCGCGGACGAGGTGGTGACGGATGGAGGCGTGCAGCAGCCGGACCTTCTGGGCGGCGGGGATGAAGCGGCTGCCCGCTTCGAACGCGTCGGGCCGCATGAGCAGGACCGTGAACTGGCCGGTCTCCGCCATCCGTTTGGACGGGTACTTCAGCCCGTGGGTGGCCGACAGGAGTTTCGCCACGGTCGGGACGACGTAGCAGGCGGGCATGGAGGCGAAGGACAGGGCGGTCGAGATGTGCACGTTGTTGTCGATGAAGAACAGCCGGGCCTTCTCCATCTCACCCCAGTCGACCCAACTCGGCGGCGCGCTGGTCGCGTTGAGGTACTCCCTCGCCACTTCCGGCAGGCCGTCCGGGAGCGGGGCGCCCGCGACGGACACGTACCGCATGAGCGTGTTGAACTTGCCCACCTCCCCGCGGTCGAACAGGGCGGCGACGGTCGCGTCGGCGAGTTCGTCACCGGCCGCGCGCAGACCGTCCATCGATGTCTCGGTGTAGATCACAGGGGACTCCTTGTCGCACACGGGGATCAGGACAGTCGCTCCGACGCCGAATGCGCCAGGGCGGTCAGTGCGGCCTCCGCGGGTGCCGGGGCGTTCAGCTCCTGGAGGGCGTCGAGCGCCTCCTCGACCCGGGCGGTGATCATGGCCTCGACGCGGTCGGGCGCCTTCAGCCGGAGCATCAGCTCGCGCACCGCGCGCAGCCCCTCCCCGTCCGGATCGGGCCGGCCCAACAGGGCGCGGAGTTGGTCCCGTTGCTCGGCTCCGGCGTTGCGCCAGGTCTCCGCCAGCAGGGCCGTGGGGCGGTGACCGCGTACGTCGTCGGCGTTGGCCTTGCCGGTGTGCTCCGGCTGTCCGAACAGGCCGAGTACGTCGTCCCGCAACTGGAACGCCTCGCCCAGCGGCAGCCCGTACGCGGAGTAGCCCTCCCTCAGCTTTCCGCCCGCGCCGGCCAGCGCGCCGCCGATCAACAGGGGCTGTTCGACGGTGTACTTGGCGGTCTTGTACCGGATCACCTTCAGGGACGCGGCGGTGTCCGGCTCGACTCCGGTGCGCAGGATCTCCAGGCACTCCCCCGCGATCAGCTCCCGGGCCAGCACCGACCACAGCGGGCGGGCCCGGGCGAGATACGCGGCGGGCAGGCCGCTGGTGGTGAACAACTGCCCGGCCATTCCCATGAGTAGATCCCCCACCAGCATCGCCAGCGACCTGGCGGCGGCCACCGCGCGCGGGCGACGGCGTACGGCGGCGCGCAGCGCGATGTGCGCGGTGGGACGGCCGTGCCGTAGCGGACTGTCGTCGATGAGGTCGTCGTGCACGACGGCGGCGGCGTGCACCAGTTCCATCGAGGCCGCCGCCCTCACCAGCGCGTCGCTGTCGGGCTGCCCCGCCGCGCGCCAGCCCCAGTAACAGAACGCCGCCCGCAGCCGTTTGCCGTCCGCGACCGCGTTCTCCAGCTCCCCGGCGACCGGGCTCAGCGCCGGGTCGATCTCCGCGAACCGCTCGGCCTCCTCGGCCACGAACCGTCGTAGTACCCGGTCGACGCGGTCCTTGAAGGCGGCCGGCTCCCACCGCTCAGACGTCATCGACGGCCCGTCGGGCGAGAGCGTGCCGGGCGAGTGTCTCCAGGTGGGCCGGGGGCGGTGAGTGGTACCGGTCCAGCAACAGGCGTCCACGCGCGGCCAGTTCGTGCTCGGCGTCCGCCGCCAGCTCCGCCGCGTCCGAGCGGCGCAGAAGTCCCCGTACCGTTCCCAGTGCCGAACTCGCCGTACTCACCGCCAGTTCGGCCAGCCCGGCCACCAGCAGGACCGCCCGCTCGTCCAGACCTTCAGGTCGTTCCGCCGCTCGCGACATTCCACTCTCCGTCCCCAGCCGATCACCCACCGTTCTGTCAGGATCGCGACACATCGGGCGCGACGGAGGAGAAACTCACGATCGAGTGATCACTTCGCTCGACCGTGCGGACGGCGTTCCTGGTGAAAAGCGCCCACATACCCCAACTGGCGAGTAACGTGCGTCGCCCGCACCGCCCAACTCCCTGCGGTCCGCCGCCACGGACCCGAGCCACGCAAGGAGCACGGGATGTCCTACGACCCGTACCCTCCGCAAGATTCGTACGCCCCGCACGACCCGCCCCCGTCCCGACTCACCTACCCCTGGCAACCGCCCCCCGCCGCCGCCCGAACGCCGCCGCACACCGCGCCGTCCCGCCCTCGGCAACCATCGTGATCTGCGGGTGCTGCGCGGCGCGTATCGCCGTCAGCGGCGCGTGGCGAGCCTCACCGCGCTCGGCTACTTCAGCCTCTTCCTCGCGCTCTCCGCGTTCGCCCCGTCGCTGATGTCGAGCACGGCCGCCGGCGGTGTGCCCATCGGGCTGCTGCTCGCGCTGGTCCAACTGCCCGTCACCTGGCTGGCGATAGCGCTCTACGAGCACTCGGCCCGGCGGCGCGTGGACCCGCTCGCGGACCGTATCCGCAAGCAGGCGGAGCTGGACGCCAGGCGGGAGGCGGCGCGTTGAACGACTCCTCGCAGACGATGTCGCTGGTGGCCTTCACGTCCGTCGCCACGATCACGCTGCTGCTGTGTGTGATGACGGGGCCGGACCGCGACGACCTCGACGAGTTCTACACGGGGTACGGCTCCCTCTCCCCGTTGCGCAACGGCCTTGCCATCGCCGGTGATTACATCTCCGCGGCGAGTGTGCTGGGCACCGGCGGGGTGATCGCGCTGTGCGGTTACGACGGGGTGGTGCTCGCGCTGAGCACGGCCCTGTCGCTGATGCTGCTGATGTTCCTGCTGGCCGAACCGCTGCGCAACGCGGGCCGCTTCACGATGGGCGACGCGCTCGCCCGCCGGATGCCCGGACGGTCGGTCCGTGTCGTCGCGTGCGCGGTGACCATCATCGCGCTGCTGCCGCTGATGCTGGTCCAACTCGCGGGCGCGGGGCAGTTGTTGGCGTTCATCCTCGGCTTCTCCGGGGAGTCGCTGCAGACCGGCTGCATCATCGGCCTGGGCGCGCTGATGATCAGCTACGCGGCGATCGGCGGCATGAAGGGCACCGCCCTCATCCAGATCCTGAAGATCGTGATGCTGCTCGGTTCGGGAGCCGTGATCGCCGTTCTCCTGCTGAACCGGTTCCACTGGGACCTGGGCGCCTTCTTCGACACGGCGGCGCGGCGGAGCGGGGTCGGGCCTGCCTTCCTGCACTCGGGACTCGAGTTCGCGGGTGGACCGAGTCCCCGGCTGGACATGATCAGTTCGCAGCTCACGGTCGTCCTCGGCGGTGCCTGTCTGCCGCACATCACAATGCGGATGTACACCGCGTCCAGCGCCCGGCAGGTGCGGCGGTCGATGTCGTGGGCGGTGTCGAGCGTGGCGCTGTTCGTGGTGATCGTGACGGTCGTCGGGTTCGGTGCCACCGCGCTGGTCGGGCGGGCGGCGATCGCGCGGGCGGACCCGCAGGGCAACACGGCGTATCTGCTGGGCTCTCGGGCGGTGTTCGGGGCGGACCTGTCGCCGACGGAGACCCTCCTTCTCACCACCGTCACCACGGCCGTCTTCCTGACCCTGCTCGCCTCGGTCGCCGGAATGATCCTCGCCTGCGCCAACTCCCTTGCCCACGACGTCTTCGCGACCCGCGTCCAGGAGATGCCAGTCCGCCGCGAGATGACCCTGGCCCGCTACTCGGCACTGGCGGTGGGCGTCCCGGCGATCGTGCTCGCCACCCTGGTCCAGCACCGGAGCCTGCAACCCCTGGTGACCCTGTCCTTCTGTCTGGGCGCCTCGGCCATTGCGCCCGCCCTCGTCTACGGCCTCTTCTGGCGCCGCTACACCCGAACGGGCCTGCTCAGCACCCTGATCGGCGGCACCCTCGCCGTCCTGGTCCTGATGCCGGGCACGAACCTGGTCTCCGGTTCGGCCACCGCCGCCTTCCCGCGTGCCGACTTCAACTGGTTCCCGTTCACCACCACCGGGCTCGTCACGATCCCGCTCGGCTTCGCCTTCGGCTGGCTCGGCACCATCGCCTCGGGCCGCCGCAAGGAGGAGGAACAGCGCCGGCGCTACGAGGCGATGGAGGGCTGGATCCTGGCCGGGGCGGTCCGCAGGGAGCCGGACGACCGAAGGAAAAGCCTCGCGTAACCGAGGGAAAAGCCTCGCATGACCGGCGTCATAGCCGTGCATGACTCGTTCTTTGCCACACCACCACCTCGACTCCCGCTGTTCACCGCTCCTTTTCAGACTCTGCACGTCCGAGCGTGAAGGTCCCTGCATGTCAGCGGGAGTTGAGCATGAGCCACGGCCACAGACACGACGACCACGGTCACCACCATCACCACCACCACGGGGACGGGGACACCTCCTCGCTGCCGCCCGCCCTCGACACCTCCGTCCCCGACGAGGAGTTGACGCCCAGTCAGCTCTCCCGACGGGGCATGCTGCGCCGTACCGGACTGCTCGGCGCGGGACTCGCCGCGGGCAGCGTGCTCGCCGGCGCGGGGGAGGCGGCCGCCTCGGTGCGGGAGCAACCGGCCAAGTCGTCCAAGGGCAACGGCGGTTACCTGTGGCTGGCCGGTGACCACCACATCCACACGCAGTACAGCAGCGACGCCAAGTACCGGGTCATCGACCACGTACGGCAGGCCAACGCGCACGGTCTGGACTGGATGGTCATCACCGACCACGGCAGCGTCGCACACGCCAAGATCGGTGTGGAGAAGGTCAATCCGGACATCGTGGCCGCCCGTGACCAGACCGACGACACCCTCGTCTTCCAGGGCCTGGAGTGGAACATCCCGGGCGCCGAGCACGGCACGGTCTTCGTGCACCCGGGCTCCAACGAGGTCGCCGTACTCAAGGAGTTCGAGAACTCCTTCGACGGCAGCGTGAAGGACGCGAGCGGCAACTCGCCCGCCAACGAGGCCCTCGCCATCGCGGGTGTCAACTTCCTCGCCGACCAGGTCCGCCGCCGCAAGGTCAAGGACGCGCTCTTCCTCGCCAACCACCCGGCGCGCAAGGGCATCGACTCCCCGCACGAGATCCGCGGCTGGCGCGACGCGCAGCCCACCATCGCCGTCGGCATGGAGGGCGCCCCCGGCCACCAGGCGGGCGGCATCCCCAAGCCGAACGGCCCGGGCAGCGGGCGCGGCATCTACGACAACAGCCCCAGCGCGGACTCCTTCGCCGCCTACCCGCTGGAGAGCTACCGCACCTGGGGCGGCTTCGACTGGATGACGGCCACCGTCGGCGGCCTGTGGGACAGCCTCCTCGCCGAGGGCAAGCCCTGGTGGATCACCGCCAACTCCGACTCCCACAACGTCTACGCGGACACCGCCGTACGCGGCCCGGGCGGCGACTTCAACGCCAACGGCCGCTACGAGGACCCGGTCTACGGCACCGGCATCAGCCTCACCGACACCGACTTCTGGCCCGGCCAGTACTCCCGCACGCACGTCGGCGCGACCTCCTTCGCGTACAAGGCGGTCATGGACGGCATCCGCGCCGGCCGCGTCTGGGTCGACCACGGCGGCCTGATCAGCGGCCTCGACGCCCGGCTGTCGGCGGGCGGCCGCGAGGTCACCCTCGGCGGCGCGCTGCACGTCCGGCGCGGCGCCCAGGTCGACCTGGTCATCCGGATCATCCTCGCCAACGGCCCCAACTGGGCGCAGTTCCAGCCCTCGTTGGCGCGCGTCGACGTCATCCAGGGCGATGTCACAGGCCCGGTGGCGGACCGGGACACCTTCGCGACCCCGAGCACGAAGGTCGTCAAGTCCTTCGAGGTCGACAAGGCCGGCGGCACCGTCCGCCTCACGTACTCCCTCGGCCGCCTCGACAAGCCGGTCTACGTCCGCCTGCGCGGCACCGACGGCAACCGCTCCGCCGTGGGCGCGGGCGGCGCGGCGATCGACCCCGCGGGCCCCGCGATGGACGTCCTCGGCGACGCCGACCCGTGGAAGGACCTCTGGTTCTACTCCAACCCGATGTGGGTCCTGCCCGCATGAGCACGTCCTACGACCCGTCCGGCGTCCACCCCGTCATCGGGGTGGACGCCGGCACGGCGACCCTCCGCGAGGCCGACCACCTGATCCGCGAGCTCACCACCACGCTCGCGCTCCCCGCGACCACGGTCGCCTGCACCCACCTGATCCGCACGGACACCCGCCGGGGCACGGCGATCTCGCTCGCCCTTGCGGACACCGAAACGGCGCGGGAAACCTGGCAACGGCTGCTCAAGGAACCGGAGTTGAGTTCGGCCCCCGGCGACCGCGAAGCCGCCGCCCAGGCCGCCGCCGAACACACCGCACGCCGCTCGGGCCGGGCGGTCCTGTTCCCCGGCGCGGAACACCTCACCGGGACGATCCCCCTGTCCGACCTGCTCCAACTGACCGCCATCGACCGGGTGTTCGTGGTGGGCGCCACCTCGGGGGAGACCCCGGACCCCGCAACACCCGTACAGACGCAGGATCATGTACGACCCGAATGGCGCGAGGGCGAGTTGGTCCTGGCGCTGGTCCCGGCGGTGGGCAACACCCTGGCCCCCTTCGAGGTCCCCAACCCGACACCCTGCTGCGCGGATCACGGCTGAGCCAACGCTCACACCACGCTCACTCAGCGGCAGCCCGCCCCGTGAGCGCGGCCAGGCTGCTCTGCACATTGTCCATGTGCGCCCGCACGTCGTCCCATGTCTCCCCGTGCTCGCGCAGCACCCGCTCCGTGTCCCGGGCGATCCGCTCCTCCCGCACCCGGGCCTCCGCAAGCACCTCGGCGGCCCGTTCCGCGGCCTCTTCCTGCAACCGCCGATCCGACAACTCGGCGTCGGCGCAAGCCTGTTCCGCCTCGGCCAACGCGGCCTCCGCGCGAGCCACCCGCTCCGCGTAGTGCGCGTCCATCGCGGCCACCTGCTCCTTCGCGATGCGCTCCGCCGCGGCCCAGCGCTCCGCGTGCTCCTTGGCCTGCTCGCCGAGCATCGCGGCGGTGCGCTGCCGCACCTCGCGGAGCGCGGAGAGCACCTCGGTGCGCCTCTCCTTCACCTCGCGCCGGGCGCCGATGCGGATGCCGTCCGCCTCGGCGCGGGCCACGAGGAGCCGCTGCCGGGCCCGCTCCTCGGCCTCCGCGCGGACCGCGTCCGCGTGGTCGCGCGCCGCCTGGAGCACGTCCTCGGCGTGCGCCTCGGCCTGCGCGATCTCGTCCCGCGCCGCACACCGCGCGGACTCCCGTACCGCCGCGGCCTCCTCCTCGCCGAGCTGGAAGAGCCGCTGGGCACCCTCGCCGAGCGCCTCGTACGTCTGCGGGGCGAGCCCGGCGACGGCCTCCCGCAGCCGCTGGGCATCCGCCTCCATGTCCTTGGCCAGCACGGTCAGCCGCGCCGCCCGCTCCCAGGCGGCGTCCCGGTGCCGGGAGAGCGCCTCGCCGTACGCGTCCACCTGGTCGGGGCGGTAGCCGCGCCCCCGTACTGCCACGAAGCCACGTGGCTGCGCCGATGCGCTGCTCATCCTGGAACCCCTCTCCACCCGACGGACACGAAATGATGATTTCGCGCATATCTTGATGGATCGGACGTAAGTGTTCATAACGCGACACTCCGCAGCCAGGTCACGGGCATCGCCCGAACGTGGGGGCACGCAAAAGGGCCGGACCCGATCACACGACCGGGCCCGGCCCTTTCCGCTCAGCTCAGAATCCGATGGCTACAACAGCCCGTCCCACATCTGCTCCAGCAGCACCGACCACCAGCTCTCCGGCGAACCGAGGGCCGCCGGGTCCAGCGAGGCGAGCTGCGCCTGGAAGTCGACGGTCCAGCGGCCGGCCTGTTCCTGGTTGAGCCCGTACCGCAGTCGCCACATGCGGCCCAGCAGCGCCAGACAGCGCGCGAACTCGGGCAGCCCCGTGTTCACGAACTGCGGCGGTACGGGAGCACCGCCCGGCCCCGCCTCCACGGGCACCGCGACGATGTTCGCCGTGCCGTACTGGACGCAGATCGCCCGGCCGAAGTCGCTGCCCATGACGAGGTAGGAGCCCGCGTCGGCGGACGGCCGCACCCCGCGCTCCTGCGCGAGTTCGGCCAACGTCGGTACCGGGCGGCCCGGTTGGGCCTGTGCCCAGAAGAACGGGCCCATGTCCATCGGCAGCCCCGCCGCCACCAGGGTGTGCGCCACGACCGGCGGCACGCCCTGCCGGGACACCGCGGCCTGCTCGAACCGGAACACACCGGGACCGAACGCGCCCGCGAGTTCCTGCGCGATCGCCTCCGGCGGGATCGGCGGCGTCGGCTGCACCGGCGGCAACGGCGCCCGCACCGGCGCGAGTCGAGCCGGTCCGTCGGCCACCTGGTGCAACTCGCCCTGGTGAGCGAGGAGTTCACGCATCCCCTGCTGCCGGCTCGCGTGATCCGTGCCGTACGGCGCGATGCTCGCGATCCGTGCCTGCGGCCACTGTTCGCGGATCATCCGCGCGCAGTACGCGCCCGGCAGCTCGCAGGACTCCAACTCCGTGTGCAGTTCCAACACTTGGTCCGGCGGGATGTTCATGCCCCGCAGCTCGTGGAAGATCTGCCACTCCGGGTGCGGGGTCCCCGGCGCGGAACGCCGGATCAGCTGCTGCTCGGAGCCGTCCGGCGCGCGGTAGCGCAACACGGCCTGATAGCCCGGTCCGACGGTCGGCTGCCCCTGCTGCGGATAGCCGTAGGCAGGCTGCTGCTGACCGGGGAAGGGCTGCCCGGGCAGCTGCTGTCCCGGAGGCGGCGGCATGGCACCGGGCGGTACGGCCCCGGGTGGCACCGGCTGCGGCGGGGCGCCCGGAGGCATACCGGGGGCGCCCAACGCACCGGGCGCGCCCGGGAATTGCGGCGGCGGAGGCGCACCGGGGCCGCCCGGCGGGGGTCCGGCGAGCACGGTCTGGGCGTGGTGGACGGCACCGGGGGTGTTCGGCGGTGGGGGCGTGCCGGGAGCGCCAGGACTGCCGGGAGTACCGGGCGCGGGCGGTGGGCCAGGGACACCGGGGGCGCCGGGCGGCTGCGGAGCGCCCGGCCCGGCGGGGCCGCCGCCCTGGCCCGGGTCGGCGAGCATCGTCGCGGCGTGGTGCACCCCGCCCCCGCCCGGGGGCGGACCACCGGGAGTGTTCGGCGCGCCGGGCGCACCAGGTCCCTCCGGGCCGAGCGACGAGACCATCTGGGTCGGCACATACCCACCGGCCGGAGGCGGCGGGGGCGAGGCGGGCGCGCCACCCTGCCGCGCACCCGGCGTCCCCGGCGCACCCGGCGGAGGAGGCGTGGTCGCACCCCCACCCCGAGCCCGGCGCGGCGGAGGAGCCGCCTTGCTGGTGGCGGCGTCGGCGATGTCCCCGGCGTTGGGCGCGAGCCCCGGCGCACCGGGACCGGCGGGAGGAGGCGGCACATTGCCGGCACCGTCCGGCCCCTGCGGATACCCGTAGGCGGACGGACCCGGCGAGGGCGGACCCTGCGGGGCGCCCGGGGGCGGCGGAGGAGTACCGGGTGCCCCCGGCCCTTGCGGATAGGCGGGCGACGACGCACTCTGCGGACCGCCCGGGGGTGGCGGAGTACCTGGACCACCCGGCGCCTGCGGATAGCCCTGCCCCGCCGGACCGGACGAAGGTGCACCCTGCGGGCCACCCGGAGGCGGCGGCGGAGTACCCGGAGCACCCGGCCCCTGCGGATAGCCCTGCGCCGCCGGACCGGACGAAGACCCACCCTGCGGGCCACCCGGAGGCGGCGGCGGAGTACCCGGACCACCTGGCCCTTGCGGATACCCGTACGACGCCGGACCGGACGAGGATGCACCCTGCGGCGCGCCCGGAGGCGGCTGAGGAGTACCGGGAGCCCCCGGCCCTTGCGGATAGCCCTGCGACGACGGACCGGACGAAGACCCACCCTGCGGACCACCCGGAGGCGGCGGCGGAGTACCCGGAGCACCCGGCGCCTGCGGATACCCGTACGACGCCGGCGCGGGCGGCGGCGGCGCGCTGCCGGCCTGCGCCCCCGGCCCCTGGCCCTGCGGATAGCCGTACGGAGGTGGCGTGTTGCCCTGCGGTGCGCCGGGCGTACCGCCGCGTTCGCTCGCTCCCTGCTGTGAACTCCCCGCCCTACGGCCCGAGTTGGGCTCGTCCATCGACGGGGTCACGGCTGTGTGCGGGAGTTGGCTGCCGCCCGACATCAGGGCGGTCTTGGCATCGGGCGGGGTGTCGTCGCGGTTGTCGTTCAGGGGCGGGGCGAACACGGTCGCGGGCAGCGGTACCGAACGGTCCTCGCCGGCATCCGCGTTGGTGTCGGTCCCGGCCCAGGGAGTGGCGCCGGCGGGCGCACCGGAGCCCCCGGCGTCCGGCCACGCCGAGGCAGTCGGCGCCCCGGCCTGTGTCTCCGGCAGCGCGGCCGAGGGCGCGGGTGTCGCGGGCTCCGACCGCCGGTCCGGGATCCCCAGTTTGTCCGCCGCCTCCTGCAACCACTCCGGCGGACTCAGCAGGAACGAGGTCTGGTTGAGGTCCACCCGCGCGGGGGCCGCCGGTACCGCGTCGGCGACCTCGTCGGGGCGGCCGTACTCCTCCTCGTAGCGGCGGATGACCTCGCCCACCGGCAGCGCGGGCCACAGCGTGGCCTCGCCGCTGTCCCGGGCGAGCACCAGCCGCTGCGCGCCGCCGTCCGAACGCGGTCCGTCGGCGCGGTCCTCGGCCCAGACCACGAAGCCGAGGTCGAACTCCCGCACCCGCACCTCGCGATGCTGGTAGGACGGCACATCGCCGTTGATCCACTCCTCGGCGCGCTCCTGCGCCTGCGCGAAGGTCACCATGGTCCTGCTCACTCCCCCACCGAGGCTGCCGAGGCCGCCGCGGGCACCGGCACCGATCGCGCGAACCCGCCGTCCACCATCAGATTCGCCACCGTCTCCAACTCCGGCGGATTTCCCGCGAGTCGGCCCAGGAACTGGTCGAAGTCGTCCCCGGCGGGCAGCAGCAGCCGCTCCACGCGGGCGGCCGGTGCCCAGGACGGGTCGACATCGCGGGCGTCGTCGTAGGCGCAGAACCAGACCGAACCGATCGCCTGGCCCTTCACCTTCACGGCGAGCAGGCCACCCTGGACGAAGCCGACGCCCAGGTAGTCCTTGGTGAGATGGTCGCGCAGGCATTTGTTGACGTAGACGAGGTCGTTGACGGCCGCCTCGTCGCGCACCGTGAAGAACGGCTGGTCGATCAGGAGCCCCAACTCGGCGTCCAGCGCGGTGCCGATGGGGGCGCAGCCGCCGGCCGCCTTGAGGAACGACCGGTAGGCGCCCGGGAGTCGGTAGCCGAGGTCCTCCTCGACGCCCTGCACCTGCGTCTCGGTGACCGCCACCGAGGACTTCTGGAGTCCGAAGTGCGCGGGGCGGGTCTCCTGGAGCGGGCGGGTGCCGCGCTTGTCGTGGTCGACGACCGCCGTGGCGATCCCGCCGTGGTGACGCAGCAGCGCCTTCACCTCGACGGGGACGAGTTCGAGGCGCCGGGTGCCGACCACGTGGTGCCAGGTCCAGTTGTGGGGGGTGGCCACCGCGGGCACCGTGTCCCACAGTTCGTGACCGGTCGCGGCGAGGGCCGCGTTCGCCGACACGTAGTCCGTCAGGCGCAGTTCGTCGACGCCGAAGCCCTCCGGCGGCTCGGCGATCTCCGCGGCCGCGCGGGCGTACGGCGAGAACTCGGGGTAGCCGTGCTCGTCCATCCGTACCCCTCTTGGGTGACGGGCCGCCCGGACCGGGTCCGGGAAGTGCACGACCTGCCCGGCGTAGGCCGCGTTCGGTGGCGCGGCTTGTTGCCCGAGCCGACCTGTCGTCATGGCGGTTGCCCCCTGCGGCATTCAGTACGACCCACAACGGCCAAACATCCAGCTTGACCTGCTGTGCCCCGTATCGACTGTCTCCACGCGTCGACCGCGTGGATCGCGGTGCGGACAGCCTATGCGGTACGGCGACAGGGGTCACCGGCAGCGGTCCGCCGGGCGCCCGCTTCCGTGACCTGCCGTCACCCTGCCGTGACAGCCCGCCGAAGCCCGGGCGTGTCGCAGCGCCCCAGCTTCCCCACCAGCCACGGCATTTGGCACTCTGTGTCCTTCCGGGGGATGCTCGGGAGGGGATGACGATCATGAACGCGACACAGACGGGACCGCACACCGGGGCGCACAGCGGGCCGTCCGGTGACCCCAGGGTCGGCTGGAGCGCCAGTGAGGCGCCGCACACGCCGGCCCTCAACCACCGCCGTGACGGCATACTTCCGACCGTCGCCGCGGCCCTCTCCGTGCGCGGCGCCACCCTCACCGGCACCGCCGCGCGCGGCGACCAGGCGCCCGCGCTGCATCCGCTCGTGCAGGACTTCCTCGACACCCTCACCAGCGACCAGCGCGACCGGTTCACCGGCCGCTGCGCCGAGGCGATCCTCATCTCCCGCCACATCGCCGCCGCGGACGCCGACCGCAGCAAGCGCGCCGCGCGCAAGCCGATGACCAACGGCGAGGCCCGCAAGACCCTCAAGCAGGCCAAGCTCACCGCCCGCCGCATCCGCGAGGACGGCGACCCGCTGCACGGCAGCTTCGCCGCGCCCTGCCGGGCCTGCACAGCCCTGAGCGACCATTTCGGCGTCCGAGTCGTGGACCCCGCGACGGAAACGGGCTGACCCCACCCCCTGTCTCCACCTCATTACTCCCATGCCACCGACGATCGAAGGGCAGATGCACGCCGACCGCCACTCCTCCACGCGCTTCTCCGTACCCGTCGACGCCGCCCTGCGCGCCGCGGGCTGGCAGCCCGGCCGCTGGGACATAAAGCAGGCCGAGATCTGGGCGGACACCCTGCGCGAACACACCTCGCCGGCCGGCCACCAGCACGCCGTCTTCCCGGCGGCGGTGGAGGTCTGGGCCGAGTTCGGCGGCCTGCACATCACCCCCTCCGGCCCCGGTCGCCAGATCTCCCCGGTGGCACTCCACCTGGACCCGCTCCACGGCCTCCACATGGCCCGCACCCTCGGCGACCTGGGCCGCGCCCTCGACACCGACGTCAGCCCCCTCGGCGAGGAACCCGACACCCAGTCCCTCCTGGCCATCGACACCGAGGGCCGCGTCTACGCCCTCGACCACACCGGCGACTGGTACCTCGGCCCCACCATCGACCAGGCCCTCACCACCCTGATCTCGGGCACGGAGCCGGTGCGCCTGACGGCGGCCTGAACGGGTTGGGACACGTCAGCGTCCGGGGCGAGCGCACGGTGGTCCAACGGGTCCGGCCCGGCCGCCCACCGCGCCGGCCTCAAGCGCCGACGCGGACGCGGGCCCTGGCTCAGGCTCGGCCGACCACCCCCACACAACCCACCCCGACCAGCCGCGTCACCCCGCCTAAGCGGCCGGAATAACCGCCGACACCCGAAAACCCCCCGCATCCGTGGGCCCGGACACAAACACCCCGCCCAACGCAAGCACCCGCTCCCGCATCCCCACCAACCCGTTGCCCCCGGACGGCAACCGGGCCGCCGACGCGGACGCCGGCTCGGGGGGCGGTTCGTTCTCTACCTGCATCGCGATCTCCGACACCCGGTGCGCGAGGCGTACGTGGGTCTTCGCGCCGGCCGCGTGCTTGTGGACGTTGGTCAACGCCTCCTGAACGACCCGGTACGCGGTCTGTTCGATCTCCGCCGTGTACAGGCGGATGTCGCCTTCCACCGACAGGTCGACGGCCATGCCGGCCGCCGCGGACTGGCCGAGCAACTCGTCGACGTCGGACAGGCAGGGGCCGTCCGCCGTGCTCTCGTCGTCGACGGCGCGGGAAGCGGCCGCCGCCGCTGCCACGCCCACCGCGACCAGGGGTACGGCCGTTCGTTCGCGCGCGCCCCGGCCGTCGCCGCTCCGCAGTACGCCGAGCATCTCGCGCAGTTCGGTGAGGGCTTGGCGGCCCATGTCGCCCACGAGCGCGGCGTTCTTGACCGCCTTCTCCGGGTCCTTGCGGGCCACGGCCTGCAAGGCCGCCGCGTGCACGACCATCAGGCTCACCCGGTGCGCGACGACATCGTGCATCTCCCGCGCGATCCGGGTCCGCTCCTCGCCCCGCGCCCACTCGGCCCGCTCCTCGGCCCGCTCCGCGAGGAGCTGCAACTCGCGCTCCAGGCTGTCCGCGCGCTCCCTGAGGCTCTCCATCAGCCGGCGCCGCGCGCCCACGTACAGCCCGAGCAGTACGGGCGGCGCGGTCATCCCGACCGCGGTGGTGATCGAGGCGAACGGGACGAACCAGTCCCCCAGTTCCCACGTCCCCCGCTGCATGTCCTGCCGTACCCGCACGAACATGACGATGAGCATTCCGACGAAGGACATCCCGGCCAGCGACCCGATGATCCGGCGCGGCAGCTCGGACGCGGCCAGGGTGTAGAGACCCACGATGCCCATCAGATAGCCCATCTGGGCCGGGGTGATGGCGATGGACACGAGCACGACGGCGATCGGCCACTTCCGCCGGACGATCAGCGCCGAGCCGGCCAGCACCCCGAAGAGCACGCCCACCGCGGCCGGAACCCCCGCGTCCCGCGCGAACCGGATCCCCTCCGCCCCGCACTCCGCGGCGGAGACCGCCGCCAGCACCGCGTCCAGCACCGCACTGCGCCACCTGGTCCACCACCACGGCCCTCCCCGGGCCGCGGCATGGTCTTCCCCCGTCGTGGTCATGCCTCCAGCCTACGGGCGCCGGGGCGCGCTTTTCCGGTGAGTTTCGACCCGCCTCCGGCAAGTACCGTCTCGCACGGAGGGCGTCGGGTACGGCATAGTGTTGCGTGCCCACTCGGCGACCAGACTAAATGTCCGGTTAAAACGAGTTTGATCCCCCGTGGTGTAATTGGCAGCACCGTGGCTTTTGGTGCCATTTGTCCGGGTTCGAGTCCTGGCGGGGGAGCACCTTCCTTCTGCGGCACCTCCGCGGCACCCCCTCAAGTGCCCTTCCGAACACCCTTGCCCAGGCCCTGACAGCACTGTCAGGGCCCACTCTCATGTCCCCCATGAAACGCCCCGGTATCCTGCGAATGTCCACCCCCCAGCATTCCGAAGCCGAAGGGCAAACCCGTGAGCGCCATTCGCCCGGCAGCCGTCGTCGTACTCGCAGCGGGTGAGGGCACCCGTATGAAGTCGGCCACACCCAAGGTCCTGCACGAGATCTGTGGCCGGACCCTGGTCGGTCATGTGCTGGCCGCCGCCCGCGAGTTGGAGCCGGAGAACCTGGTGGTCGTCGTGGGCCACGCCCGCGAGAAGGTGACCGCCCACCTCGGCGAGACCGACCCCGGCGTGCGCACCGCGATCCAGGCCGAGCAGAACGGCACCGGGCACGCCGTCCGCATGGCGCTGGAGGAGATGGGCGGAAGCGTCGACGGGACCGTCGTTGTCGTCTGCGGTGACACCCCCCTCCTCCGCGGCGAGACCCTGCGCGCCCTCGCCGCCAACCACACCGCCGACGGCAACGCGGTGACCGTGCTCACCGCCGAGGTCCCGGACGCCACCGGCTACGGCCGGATCGTCCGCGACGGGGCCTCCGGTGCCGTCACCGCGATCGTCGAGCACAAGGACGCCACCGACTCGCAGCGCGCGATCCGCGAGATCAACTCCGGGGTCTTCGCCTTCGACGGGCAGTTGCTCGCGGACGCGCTCGGCAAGGTGCGCACCGACAACAGCCAGGGCGAGGAGTACCTCACCGACGTCCTCGGCATCCTGCGCGAGGCCGGGCACCGGGTCGGCGCCTCCGTCGCGGACGACCACCGCGAGATCGCCGGCATCAACAACCGCGTGCAGCTCTCCGAGGCCCGCCGCATCCTCAACGACCGGCTGCTGACCGGCGCCATGCTCGGCGGGGTCACCGTCATCGACCCGGCGACGACCTGGATCGACGTCACCGTCACCTTCGGCCAGGACGCGATCGTCCACCCCGGCACCCAGTTGCACGGCGCCACCCACATCGGCGAGGGCGCCGAGGTCGGCCCCAACAGCCGGCTGAAGGACACCACCGTCGAGGCCGGCGCCCGCGTCGACAACACGGTCGCCGACGGCGCGCACGTCGGACCGGGGGCGACCGTCGGGCCGTTCGCCTATCTCCGCCCCGGCACCCGGCTGGGCGCGAAGGGCAAGATCGGGACGTACGTCGAGACGAAGAACGCGACGATCGGCGAGGGCACCAAGGTCCCGCACCTCTCCTACGTCGGTGACGCGACGATCGGCGAGTACACCAACATCGGTGCCGCCAGCGTCTTCGTGAACTACGACGGACAGGACAAACACCACACCACCGTCGGATCGCATTGCCGTACGGGTTCGGACAATATGTTTGTGGCACCTGTCACGGTCGGGGACGGCGCGTACACCGCCGCCGGCTCCGTGATCACCAAGGACGTACCGCCCGGTTCGCTGGCCGTGGCCCGTGGCCAGCAGCGGAATATCGAGGGCTGGGTGGCCCGCAAGCGTCCGGGGAGCGCGGCGGCGAAGGCCGCGGAAACGGCTTCCCGCCAGGGCGAGACCGAAGACTGACTGGAAACGGGTGCGTTGAGGACGGCGTACCGTGATAAACGCACACCCAGTTGAATGACCTCTGAGGAGACAGTGCTGTGACCGGGATCAAGACGACCGGCGAGAAGAAGATGATGTTCTTCTCCGGCCGCGCCCACCCCGAGCTTGCCAAGGAGGTCGCCCACCAGCTGGGTGTCGGGGTCGTCCCGACCAAGGCCTTCGACTTCGCGAACGGCGAGATCTACGTCCGCTTCGAGGAGTCGGTGCGCGGCGCGGACTGTTTCGTGATCCAGAGCCACACGGCTCCGATCAACCAGTGGGTCATGGAGCAGCTCATCATGATCGACGCCCTCAAGCGCGCGTCGGCCCGCTCCATCACGGTGATCGTGCCGTTCTACGGCTACGCGCGGCAGGACAAGAAGCACCGCGGCCGTGAGCCGATCTCGGCCCGGCTGGTCGCGGACCTGATGAAGACGGCGGGTGCGCACCGCATCCTCACCGTCGACCTGCACACCGACCAGATCCAGGGCTTCTTCGACGGCCCCGTGGACCATCTCTTCGCCCTCCCGCTCCTGGCGGACTACGTGGGCGGCAAGGTCGACCGCTCCAAGCTGACCGTCGTCTCCCCCGACGCCGGCCGCGTCCGGGTCGCCGACCGCTGGTGCGACCGCCTGGGCGCGCCCCTCGCGATCGTGCACAAGCGGCGCGACAAGGACGTGGCGAACCAGGTGACCGTCCACGAGGTCGTGGGTGAGGTCAAGGGCCGTGTCTGTGTCCTGGTCGACGACATGATCGACACCGGTGGCACCATCTGCGCCGCCGCCGACGCCCTGTTCGCGCACGGCGCGGAGGACGTCATCGTGACGGCCACGCACGGTGTGCTCTCCGGCCCCGCCGCGGACCGCCTGAAGAACTCCCGGGTCAGCGAGTTCGTCCTCACCGACACCCTGCCGACGCCGGGCGAGGTGGGCGCCGACCTCGACAAGATCACGGTCCTGTCGATCGCCCCGACCATCGCGAGCGCGGTCCGCGAGGTCTTCGAGGACGGCTCGGTGACGAGCCTCTTCGACGAGCACTGACCCCCGCGGTCGTAGATCGATTTCTGGTACGGCCTTCCCGCCGAGTACTCTGTCCGAGTTGCTCGGCGAGGGAGGCCGTACCTGTTCTCAGGTGTGGCTGTCCGTTATCGACGCGCTCTTCGTAGCAGGCCGATGTTCGGCCGGGTGACCACCTTCCCCAACTGTTCTACGAGGAGTGACCATGGCCGACGTCAAGCTCACCGCCGAGACCCGCACCGAGTTCGGCAAGGGTGCCGCCCGCCGTATCCGCCGTGACAAGAAGGTTCCCGCCGTGGTCTACGGCCACGGTGTGGACCCGCTGCACGTCACGCTGCCCGGCCACGAGCTGCAGCTCGCCCTGCGTACCCCGAACGTTCTGCTCACCCTGGACATCGAGGGCAAGACCCAGCTCGCGATCCCGAAGGCCGTCCAGCGTGACGCCATCAAGGGCTTCCTGGAGCACGTCGACCTGCTCACCGTGAAGAGCGGCGAGAAGGTCACCGTCGAGGTCTACGTGCACACCGAGGGCGAGCTGGCCCCGGGCTCCTTCCTGCTGGAGCACGTGCTGAGCACGATCACCGTCGAGGCCGAGGCCACGCACATCCCCGAGTCGGTCACCGTGTCCATCGCGGGCCTGGAGGCCGGTGCCTCCATCGCCGCCAAGGACATCCCGCTGCCCAAGGGCACCACGCTGGCCATCGACGAGGACGCGGTCGTCCTCCAGGTGCTGGCCGCCCAGGCGGAAGAGGCTCCCGCCGAGGAAGAGGCCGAGACCACCGAGGCCTGATCCTCACCCTTCACCGCTGTGTCAGCCGCTGTTCCCACCGGGAGCAGCGGCTGGCGCGTATCGAGGAGACATGGACGTGACGACCGACGCCAACGCCCCCTGGCTGATCGTGGGGCTCGGGAATCCCGGCCCCGAGTACGCGAACAACCGGCACAACGTGGGCTTCATGGTGGCCGATCTGCTGGCCGAGCGGATCGGCGGGAAGTTCAAGCGGGCCGGGAAGGCGCAGGCGCAGGTCCTCGAGGGCCGGATCGGGGCGCCGGGTCCGGCGAGCCGCCGGATCGTGCTGGTGAAGCCGATGTCGTACATGAACCTGTCGGGCGGTCCGGTCAACGCGCTGCGCGACTTCTACAAGGTGCCGGTGGCGAACATCGTCGCCGTGCACGACGAGCTGGACATCGACTACGGCACCCTACGGCTCAAGCTGGGCGGCGGGGACAACGGCCACAACGGGCTGAAGTCGATGACGAAGGCGATGGGCGCGGACTACCACCGGGTGCGGTTCGGGATCGGGCGTCCGCCGGGCCGGATGCAGGTGGCGGACTTCGTGCTGAAGGACTTCTCCTCGGCGGAGCGCAAGGAACTCGACTTCATGGTGGACCGGGCGACGGACGCGGTGGAGTGTCTGGTGAGCGAGGGCCTGGAGCGGGCGCAGAGCGCGTACAACTCCTGACGGGACCGACTTGTCGGTCACCGGAGTTGACCGCGTGTGCGGGTATGGCCAATGATCCCCGCCATGAACTTCGGACGGCTCGCGGCGATGGGCACGGTAGCCGCGCTGATCCTGATCGCCGGGGTCTGGGGCTCCTGGCCCACCGCGCACAACGTGATGCTGACCAAGGGACGCGAGAGCGGCTCGATCGAGGTGACCTCGTGCGGCGACGACACCTGCACCGGCCCCTACATACCGGAGTCGACCGGATCGAGGGCCCGCGACAAGGTCGTCATCGAGCACACGGTCGCGGTGAAGAAGGGCCGGACGTACTCGGTGATCGTGAAGCCGGGCACCAACGAGGTCATGCGCTCCGGCCCCGCCGGCGTTCTCTACGCCTGGGTCCCCCTCGGCGGCGCCCTCCTGCTCGCCTCGGTGGTCGTCGCCGGAGGCCTGCGGCTGACCCGGGCCGCGTGGGTACTGGCCGGGTCGGGCATCGCCCTGCTGACGGCGGCGTTCGTCGCGCTCTGATCGCTTGAAAGACGAGTGCCCCCAAGCTTCTACGACAGCTCGGGGGCACCCTTTTCGCTGTTCCTCAGCCGGTGTTGCGCAGGCCCGCCGCCACACCGTTGACGGTGAGGAGCAGGGCCCGGCTCAGCAGCGGGTCGGGTTCGGCGCCGGCCGCCGCCTCGTCGCGCTGGCGCTTGAGGAGGGTGACCTGGAGATACGAGATCGGGTCGAGGTAGGCGTCGCGGATGGTGAACGTCTGCTTCAACACCGGGGTGGCGTCGAGGAGTTCGGCCTCGCCGGTGACGCGGAGCACCTCGGCGACGGTCAGTTCGTGCTCGGCCCTGATGGTGTCGAACACGTGCTTCAACTCGTCCGGGACAAGGGTGTCGACGTAGTGCTGGGCGATCCGCAGGTCCGTCTTCGCGAGGGTCATCTCCACGTTGGAGATGAAGTTGCGGAAGAAGTGCCACTGTTCGTGCATCTCGTCGAGCACGGTGTCGAGGCCCGCCTCGCGCAGCGCCTTCAGACCCGAGCCCACGCCGAACCAGCCGGGCACGATCTGCCGGGACTGGGTCCAGCCGAACACCCACGGGATGGCGCGCAGTCCGTCGAGGGAGACGCCCGAGCCGGGGCGGCGGGAGGGCCGTGAGCCGAGGTGCAGGTCGGCGAGCTGGTCCACCGGCGTCGACGCGAGGAAGTACGTCGGCAGGTCCGGGTCCTCGACGAGCCTGCGGTACGCGGCGTGCGCGGCGTCCGACACCACGTCCATCGCCGCGTCCCAGCGGGCCAGCGCCTCGTCGGACTGACGGGGTGCGGTGTGCAGGGCGGAGGCCTGGAGGGTGGCGGCGACCGTCAGCTCCAGGTTCTCCCGCGCCAGCGACGGCACCAGGTACTTGTCGGAGATGACCTCGCCCTGCTCGGTCACCTTGATCTCGCCCTCCAGGGTGCCCCAGGGCTGGGCGAGGATCGCGTCGTGCGAGGGACCACCACCGCGGCCGACCGTGCCGCCCCGGCCGTGGAAGAGACGCAGGCGTACGCCGTAGCGGTGGGCGACGTCGCGCAGGCGCCGCTGGGCGCGGTGGATCTCCCACTGCGAGGTCGTGATGCCACCGAACTTGGAGGAGTCCGAGTAGCCGAGCATGACCTCCTGGACATCGCCCCGCAGCGCGACGAGGCGCCGGTAGGACGGGTCGGAGAGCATGTCCTCCAGGATGGTGTCGGCGGCCTTCAGCTCGTCCGTGGTCTCCAGGAGCGGCACGATGCCGACCTTCGCCCAGCCGGCGTGCAGGTCGATCAGGCCGGCCTCGCGGGCGAGGACGGCGGCGGCGAACACGTCGTCGGCACCCTGGCACATCGAGATGATGTACGACTCGATGACCTCGGGCCCGAACACGGCGAGGGCCTTCTTGACCGTCTCGAACACGCCGAGGGTCTTCTCACCGGCCGCGTCGACGGGCGCCGGGGTGGGCGCGAGCGGACGGCGGGACCGCAGCTCCTTGGCGAGCAGCTTCGCGCGGTACTCGCGGGGCATGTCGGCGTACCGCCAGGACTCCTCGCCGAGCCGGTCGAAGAGCTGGCCGAGCGCGTGGTGGTGGGCGTCCGCGTGCTCGCGTACGTCCATGGTGGCGAGCTGGAGGCCGAACGCGCCGAGCGTGCGGATCGTACGGTCCATGCGGCCGTCGGCGAAGAGGCCGCCGCGGTGGGCGCGCAGCGAGGTCTGGATCAGGGTGAGGTCGTGCAGCAGCTCGGCGGTGCCGAGGTAGTCGCGGCCGGCCTCGTGCGGGGTGCCCGTGGCCAGGCGGCTCTTGGTGTTCTCCAGCTTCTGCCGGATGCAGGTGGCCTTGAGCCGGTAGGGCTCCTCGGCGTTGAGCCGCTTGTAGCGGGGGCTGATCTCGGGCAGCCGCTCCAGGTCGGCCTGGAGGGACTCCAGCAGCTCCTCCGTGGCACCCGTGTAGCGGATGGAGTTGGAGAGGAAGCCGCGCAGCTCGTCGATCGTCTCCAGCGCGTCGTTGATGCCGTGCTCGTGCTGCAGGATCAGGACGTCCCAGGTGACCTGCGGGGTCACGTTCGGGTTGCCGTCGCGGTCGCCGCCGATCCAGGTGCCGAAGGTGAGCGGGCGGGTGTCGTCGGGCAGCTTGACGCCGACGCGCTCCAGCTCGGCGGTGAGGTCTTCGAGGACGTCTCCGACGGCGCCCGCGTGCAGCTCGTCCAGGTAGTAGATGGCGTTACGGGCCTCGTCGGCGGGCTCCGGCCGTACGACCCTCAGCTCGTCCGTCTGCCAGACCAGGTCGATGTTCTCGGCCAGCCGGGTGTCGTGGCGGCGGCGGTCGGACTCGATGACCGGGGTCTCCAGGAGCGTGGCGATGCGCCGGAGCTTGTTGAGGACCGACCGGCGCGCGGCCTCGGTGGGGTGCGCGGTGAAGACCGGGCGGACGTTGAGGTTCTTCACCGTCTCGCGCAGGTGCTCGGGGTCGGCGTCCTTGAGGCGGTCGGCCGTACGGGCGAGGAGCCCGCCCTCGGCGGCGCGCTTGGCGCGCAGCTCGCGGCCGCGGTGCACCTGCTCGGTGACGTTGGCCAGGTGGAAGTAGGTGGAGAAGGCGCGGACCAGCTTGGCGGCGGTCTCCAGCTCGGTGCCGCGCAGCAGCTCGGCGGCGGCCTCGCCGTCCTCCCGGGTGAGGCGGCGGACCTTCTCGACCAGGTCGAGCAGCTCGGGGCCCTCCTGCCGGACGAGGGTCTCGCCGAGGAGGTCGCCCAGTCGCCGGATGTCGGCGCGCAGCTCACTGCTGGTTGTGGTGGTCTGGTCGTCGGCACTGCTCACAGGTGCGGCTCCTTGCAGTGTTTGAAGCTCGTCTGGAGGGAACCCGGACGGCGGTCCCACGGCGGCTGCCGATTGGCGAACGGACATCCGGGAAGAAATCAGAACGGACCGCGCTGTCCGACCAGCACAAGGATAGGTCTCCACTCTGACGCGCGGTCTCACGGGCTTCGTCCACCGGTCGACGCGCTGCCATACTTACGTCGCCGTAGGTTACGGAACCGTAGGGAAGTCCATGGTGAACTCGTTCTCGACTCCCGCAGTCCGACGCTCCGCCTCCACCTCCGAACCCCACAGGGGACGCCCATGACCACGAGCTCCGAAGTGATCGACGACGCCCCGCGGGCGAACGGCGACGGCACTCCGCTCCCCGCCGCCACCCTCGGCGGCGAGAAGAAGGGGTCGCTGGAACAGCTCACCCTCCTCCTCTTCATCACCGTCCCGTTCCTGGCGCTGGTCGCGGCGGTGCCGCTGGCCTGGGGCTGGGGCGGGGTGAGCTGGCTGGATCTCGGCCTGCTGGTGTTCTTCTACTACCTCGGCTGCCACGGCGTGACGATCGGCTACCACCGGTACTTCACCCACGGCTCCTTCAAGGCGAAGCGGCCGCTGCGGATCGCCGTGGCCATCGCCGGGTCGATGGCGGTCGAGGGGCCGCTGGTGCGCTGGGTGGCCGACCACCGCAAGCACCACAAGTTCTCCGACGCCGAGGGCGACCCGCATTCGCCGTGGCGCTACGGCGAGACGGTGCCGGCGCTGATCAAGGGTCTGTGGTGGGCGCACATCGCCTGGATGTTCGACGAGGAGCGCACCCCGCAGGAGAAGTACGCCCCGGATCTGATCAAGGACCGTACGATCCGGGCGATCTCCCGCCAGTTCATCTTCTGGACGATGCTGTCGCTGGCGCTGCCGGCGCTGATCGGCGGGCTGGTGACGATGTCGTGGTGGGGCGCGTTCACCGGCTTCTTCTGGGGTTCGCTCGTCCGGGTGGCGCTGCTGCACCATGTCACGTGGTCGATCAACTCGATCTGCCACGCGGTCGGCAAGCGCCCCTTCAAGTCGCGGGACCGCTCGGGCAACGTGTGGTGGCTGGCGATCCTGTCCTGCGGCGAGTCCTGGCACAACCTGCACCACGCCGACCCGACGTCCGCGCGGCACGGTGTGATGCGCGGCCAGCTCGACTCCTCGGCGCGGATCATCCGCTGGTGCGAGCAGCTCGGCTGGGCCTATGACGTGCGCTGGCCGTCACGCTCGCGTATCGATTCGCGCCGTATCTCCGGTACGGACGGCTCCGAGCCCCGGAAGGAGTCGGCGGAGGCGGCATGATTGACGCCGTGGCGACCGATCCCAGCAGTACCCCGAGCAGTGAGAAGCCCCGGCGCGCGCGCCGCACCCGGATGACGGGAGCCGAACGCCGGGCCCAACTGCTCGAGGTCGGTCGCACGCTCTTCGCGACGAAGGGCTTCGAGGCCACGTCGGTGGAGGAGATCGCGGCGAAGGCCGGGGTGTCCAAGCCGGTGGTGTACGAGCACTTCGGCGGCAAGGAGGGCCTGTACGCGGTGGTCGTGGACCGCGAGATGCGCCGCCTCCTGGACATGGTGACCAGCTCCCTGACGGCCGGCCACCCCCGCGAGCTCTGCGAACAGGCGGCCTTCGCCCTCCTCGACTACATCGAGGAGTACACGGACGGCTTCCGCATCCTGGTCCGCGACTCCCCCATCCCGCAGTCCACGGGTTCCTTCGCTTCCCTGATCTCGGACATCGCGACACAGGTCGAGGACATCCTGGGCCGCGAGTTCAAGAGCCGCGGCTTCGACGCGAAGCTCGCCCCGCTGTACGCCCAGGCCCTGGTCGGCATGGTCGCGCTGACCGGCCAGTGGTGGCTGGACGTCCGCCGCCCGAAGAAGGCGGAGGTGGCGGCGCATCTGGTGAACCTGGCCTGGCACGGCCTGGACGGGCTGGAGGCGAAGCCCCGCCTGATAGGTCACCGGAAAAGCTGAACTCCCGGTCGCAGAGCAGACGGTGGCGGGCCCCTGCTCTCCAGCAGGGGCCCGCCACCGTTTCCTCCCCGGCGTCGGTCAGCGCTTGAAGGCGTCCTTCGCCTTCTCCTTGGCCTGGCGGGCGTCACCCTTGGTCTTCTCGGCCCTGCCCTTGGCCGCCATGCTCTCGTTGCCCACGGCACGGCCCAGGGTCTCCTTGGCCTTGCCCTTGGCCTGTTCCTTCTTGGCCTTGGCCTTCTGGTCTTTCGCCACCGCGCATCACTCCCGGTCGAACGGTCGGAATCGGACCTTGGCTTCACTCTGCGGGTAGCCGTGATCGCGGCGGGCAAACACGGGTCAGGCTTCCGGTTCGAGGAACTCGAGGCGGTTGCCGACCGGGTCCTCGGAGTAGAAGCGCCGGTGGCCCGGCAGGTCCCCGTCCCAGACGACCTCGGCCCCATGGGCCTTCAGCCGGGCCGCGTACGCCTCGATGCCGGTGACCCGCAGCCCCGGGTGCGCCTTCCGCGCAGGCCTGAAGTCGGCCTCGACACCCAGGTGGAGCTGGACCGCCCCCGCCCCGAACCAGCACCCGCCCCGCGCCGCGAGCACCGTCGGCTTGGGGATCTCGGTCATGCCGAGGGTGTCGACGTAGTACCTCCGCAGCGCGTCCTCCGCCCCCGCCGGAGCCGCCAACTGCACATGGTCCACGGCCACGAGCATCCCTCACGCCTCCTTGCGGGCCACCGCGAACAGCCGTCGGAAGGGGAGCACCGTGCCGTACTGCGCCGTCGGATAGGCCTCGCGGAGCAGGTCGCGGTACTCGGCGACGAAGGCGTCCCGCGCCTCCGGGTCGTCCGCGAGCGCGGTGAGGGCCGGGCGGAGGCCGGTGCCCTTGACCCAGTCGAGGACGGGGTCCTGGCCGGGCAGGATGTGCTGGTACGTCGTCTGCCAGACGTCGGTGTCGCAGCCCAACCGGGCCAGGCGGTCGAGGTAGACGCCGGGCGCGTGCACCGAGTCCTCGCGGCGCAGCACCTCACCGAGTCGGCCCTTCCAGCGGGCGGTGGCGGCGAGTTCGCGCATCAGGGCGTGCAGGGGCGCGTCGATGTTGTCCGGCACCTGGAAGGCGAAGGTGCCGCCGGGGGCCAGCGCGGCGAGCCAGTCACCGAACCGCTCCAGGTGTCCCGGCACCCATTGCAGCACCGCGTTCGACACGATCAGGTCGTACGTCTCGGTCGGCGTCCAGGTCGTGGCGTCCGCGGCGGCGAAGTCGAGCCGGCCGCCACCGGCCGTGGGGCCCGCGTAGGGCTCGGTCCTGCCGAGCATCTCGGGTGAGTTGTCGTAGCCGGTGATGTGCGCGGTGGGCCAGCGGTCGGCGAGGACGGCGGTCATGTTGCCGGGGCCGCAGCCGAGGTCGGCGATGCGGGGGCGCTCCGCGGGCAGCGCGGGGACCCGGGCCAGCAGGTCGGCGAAGGGGCGGGCGCGGTGGTCGGCGTGGCGGAGGTACTGGGCGGGGTCCCACACGGGCGAGGCGGAAGTCATGGCATACACCTTCCCGCCCCAACTCTCTCGATGTCAAGAGACTTGCTATCGAGCTAGTTGATATCAAGAGACTTCATGTCGACACAACCACTACACTGATCGTCATGGAGGACGAGGTCGATCGGCTTGTCGCAGCGTGGCGCCGGGAGCGCCCGGACCTCGACGTGGAGCCACTTGAGGTGCTCAGCCGGGTGAGCAGGCTGGCCCGCCATCTGGACCGGGCCCGTCGGCTGGCGTTCGCCGAGCACAGCCTGGAGCCCTGGGAGTTCGACGTGCTGACGGCGCTCAGGCGCGCGGGCAGCCCCTATCAGCTCTCCCCCGGCCAGTTGCTGACGCAGACCCTGGTCACCTCCGGCACGATGACGAACCGTATCGACCGGCTGGCGAAGAAGGGCCTGGTCGAGCGGCTCCCCGACCCCAGCGACCGCCGGGGCGTGCTGGTCCGGCTCACCGAGGAGGGCCAGGACCGCGCGGACCAGGCCCTGGCCGGCCTGCTGGCCCAGGAGCGCGCGATCCTCGCGGAGCTCTCCCGCACCCAGCGGGGCGAACTGGCGGGACTGCTACGCCAGTTGACCGCCCCGTTCGACAACATCCCCGGCTAGGTCGACGGGCCCGACCCCCGCGCGCCGGGCCAGAGCCACCGCCGCCAGGGTGGAGTGGACGCCCAGCTTGCCGAGCACGTTCTGCATATGTGTCCGGACCGTGTGCGGGGAGAGGAACAGCCGCTCGGCGACCGCCTTCCGCCCCAGACCGGCCACCATGCAGCGCAGCACTTCCCGCTCCCTCGGAGTCAGCGACTCCACCAGGCGCTCGCTCTCGGTGCGGTGCTTGCGGGCGGCCGTCAACTCACGCAGGACTCCGGTCAACAGGGCGGGTGGCAGATGCGTCTCGTCTCGCAGCACCCCTCGGATGACGGTTAAAAGCCTGGACAGCGAGCAGTCCTTGGCGACCCAGCCGGACGCTCCGGCCTGGAGGGCCAGCGCGGCCCGGCGCGGATCGTCCTTCTCCGCGAGTACGACCATCCGTACGCTCGGCTGGGCGGAGCGGACCCCGGCGACCAGGGAGATCCCGTCCACCAGCCCGTCCTCGTTGCCCGCCTGCACCGGCACGGCGGGCCGGACGCCCGGCACATTGCCGCCCAGGTCGGCGTCCACGAGCAGGACGTCGAATCTGCGGCCCTCGGCGGACGCGCGCTCCATGCAGCGCAGCGCGGCGGGACCACTGCCGGCGGCGGAGACGTCGACATCGGGCTCGGCCGCCAGTGCCGCGGCGAGCGACTCGGCGAAGATGCGATGGTCGTCGACGACCAGGACTCGGATGCGAACCACGAAACCCCCTTCCCCAGGCTCCTGATGGAGCAGGGGATACCTCATCGTCGGGAGACGAAGCGATGATTGCGGGTACGACGCCCGGGAGCGGCCTGCGCCGCACGGCCGCCGCCATGCAGACACTGCTACCCCCACATCGGGCGTCGTACCCGACTTGTCTCGCCCCCTGATCAGCACCGGCCCCCACCGGTGCTGTTCACAGCGTACGGCCGGGGCGCGGCAGCGGAAGCTAATTTGCAGAACTGACTGTCCGGCCCGTTTATGGTGAGCCGCATGTTTCGTATTGAGACGGAAGTCGACAAAGAGCGACGCGATCTGCTCCGCGCGCGGCTGCTGGAAACCAACACGGCCGCGTCGCCGGTCCTTCGCGCGCTGCGCGGAACCCCTCGCGAACGTGAAGTTCCGCTTCACGTCTGGGCGTTGGACGCCGCCGGCGAGCTCGCGGGCGGAGCGGTCTGCCACACCTGGGCGGACTGGCTCCATGTGACATACCTCTGGGTGGACGGCCGGCACCGGGGGACGGGCCTCGGGAGCCGGCTGCTGGCCACCGCCGAGCGCGTCGCCCGCGAGGAGCGCGCCTGTGTGGCGGCCCGGTTGGAGACCTGGGACTTCCAGGCGCCGGAGTTCTACAAGAAGCAGGGCTACGACGTGGTGTGCGTGATCGCGGACTATCCGCCGGGGCTCACCGAGTACACCCTGACCAAGAACCTGGGGTGAACGAACGGCGACATCGGAGGGGTGAAAAATACGCTCAGCCCAGTCTCATACTCTCCCCTTACCGTGCCCGCCATGAGCATGCTGCGGAAGCTGAACTCCAAGCTCGCCGAGACGACCGGCTACCAGATACGCCGGGTGCCGACGCCGCCCACGGCCACGACGGTGGGCTCCCTGGGGGCCGTGCCCTCCCCGCGCGGTTCGCGCCCCGCGCGCCCCGACGCCGTACCCGAGCCGACGACGGTGGACCCGGCCGTCGACCGGCTGCTGGACCGACCGGTGTTCATCCTGACCTCGGTGCGTTCCGGGTCGACGCTGCTGCGCATGATGCTGGGGGCGCACTCCCGGCTGCACGCCGCGCATGAACTCCATCTGACCGGTATCGAGGTCTACTTCAGGTCGGGCACCCCCACGGAACGATCCCTGCAGGCGTTGGGCCTGGGCCACGAAGAACTGGAGGGCCTGCTCTGGGACCGGGCCCTGCACCGTGAACTGGTCAAGTCCGGCAAGCAGTTCATCGTGGAGAAGACCCCCGGCAACGCCTTCCAGTGGCAGCGCATCGCCGAGACCTGGCCCGACGCCCGGTTCGTGTTCCTGCGCAGACACCCGGGGGCGGTGGCCCGCTCCTGGCACGAGGCCGTACCGGACCGCACCCGCGAGGAGGCGGCGGAGCGGGTCCTCAAGTACATGGAGTCCATGGAGGAGGCCCGTGCCGAGGTCGGCGGCCACATCCTGCGCTACGAGGACCTCACGGCCGACCCCGCCACCGAACTCGGCGGCATCTGCGACTACTTGGGCCTGCCCTACGAACCCGGAATGCTGGACTACGGCAGCAGTCTGGAGGGCGCCGTCCTGGGCGGCGGCTTCGGCGACTGGAACGACAAGATCCGCTCCGGCCGGGTCCAGCCGGACCGGCCGGCACCGGCGCTGGAGGAGATCCCGGAGGTGCTGCGGCCGATGTGTCGGGCGTGGGGGTACCTCTGAGCGCACGCCAGCACCGGGGAGCCCGCCGGTCGCGGCTTCCTGGCCGGGAGCGGGGGGCTGCCGCGAAATCTTTTTGAGCGGTACCACGACACCCCGGTCACCCGGGATGTCGTACCACCGAGCCCCTCAGACCACCCGCCGCGCCCCCGCCGAAGGCACCCCCAAAAACACCCGTGGCGCGGTGTAGCCAGCCGCCGCGAAGGCCTCCTCGATCGCCTTCGTGACCGTGTCCGTGTCCGTGGCCTCGACCAGGACGATCGCCGAGCCGCCGAAGCCTCCGCCCGTCATACGGGCGCCGAGCGCGCCCGCGGCTACCGCTGTGTCGACCACGAGGTCCAACTCCGGGCAGGAGATGCGCAGATCGTCGCGGAGGGAGGTGTGGCCCTCGGTCAGGATCGGGCCGATCGCGCGGACCTCGCCCGCGTCCAGCAGGGCGATGACCTGGTCGACGCGGTGGTCGTCGGAGACGACGTGGCGGACGTAGCGCTGGATGCGTTCGTCCGACAGGCGGGACAGGGAGGCGGCAAGGTCCTCGTAGGCCACGTCCCGCAGGAAGGGGACGCCCAGTTGGCGCGCGCCCTCCTCGCAGCCCTCTCGGCGTTCCGCGTACTCGCCGTCGCCCAGCGCGTGCTTGACGCGGGAGTCGACCACCAGGAGGGAGAGGCCCTCCGACTCCAGGTCGAACGGGATCTGACGGATCGACAGGTCGCGGCAGTCCAGGTGCAGGGCGTGGCCCTCCTCGGCGCAGGCCGAGGCCGTCTGGTCCATGATGCCGCAGGGGACGCCGACGAAGTCGTTCTCCGCGCGCTGCGAGAACCTCGCCAACTCCGGTGCTGCGAGGCCCAGTTGGAAGAGGTCGTTCAGGGCGAAGGCGGTGACCACCTCAAGGGCCGCCGAGGACGACAGACCCGCGCCCGTCGGGACCGTGGAGGAGAGGTGGATGTCCGCGCCTGTCACCTCGTGGCCCGCCTCGCGCAGTACCCACACCACGCCCGCCGGGTAAGCGGCCCAGCTCGTGTTCGTGCGCGGGGCCAGGTCAGCCACCCGCAGTTCCACGACCGGACCCTCGATGTCCGCCGAGTGGAGCCGGAGGATTCCGTCGTCCCGGCGGGACACCGCCGCCACCGCAGTGTGCGGCAGGGCGAGCGGCATCACGAAGCCCTCGTTGAAGTCGGTGTACTCGCCGATCAGGTTGACCCGGCCCGGCGCGGCCCAGACGCCCTCGGGAGCCGTCCCGTACAGCTCCTCGAAGCCCTCACGTACACCCACGTGCGATCCCTAGCCCTTCGATACGTTCTGCGCGAACGCCCACGCGTCCGCGACGATGCCCGCGAGATCCGCGCGGGACGGGTTCCAGCCGAGGCGCTCCTTGGCCAGGTCCGCCGAGGCGACCAGGCTCGCCGGGTCGCCGCCGCGGCGCGGGGCGACGACCTCGGGGATCGGGTGCCCGGTGACCTGGCGGACCGTCTCGATGACCTGGCGGACGGAGAAGCCCTCTCCGTTGCCGAGGTTGCAGATCAGGTGCTCACCCGGGGTGGCCGCCTTCAGCGCCAGCAGGTGCGCGTCGGCCAGGTCCGCGACGTGGATGTAGTCACGGACGCAGGTGCCGTCCGGCGTCGGGTAGTCGTCGCCGTAGACGGAGATCGCGTCCCGCCTGCCCTGCGCGACCTGGAGGACGAGCGGGATGAGGTGCGACTCGGGGTCGTGCCGCTCGCCGCAACTGCCGTACGCGCCCGCGACGTTGAAGTAGCGGAGCGAGACCGCTCCCAGTCCGTGGGCCTGCGCCTCGCTCGTGATCATGAAGTCGACGGACAGCTTCGAGGCGCCGTAGGGGTTGGTCGGGGAGGTGCGCGCGGTCTCGACGATCGGGACCTCCTCCGGCTCGCCGTACGTGGCGGCCGTGGAGGAGAAGACGAGCTTGCGGACGCCGGCCTCGCGCATCGCGGCAAGCAGGGCCATCGAGCCGCCGACGTTGTTCTCCCAGTACTTCTCGGGCTTCACGACCGACTCGCCGACCTGCGAGAACGCGGCGAAGTGGAGCACGGCGTCGTACGAGGAGTCGAGCCACTTGGCGGCGTCGCGGATGTCGCCCTCGATGAAGGTGGCACCGGCCGGGACGCCCTCCCGGAAGCCGGTGGAGAGGTTGTCGAGTACGACGACCTCGTGGCCCGCCTCCAGCAGATGCTGGGCGACCACGCTGCCGACGTAACCCGCCCCGCCCGTCACCAGGTACTTACCGCTCATCAACTCGCTACCTCTCGCAGTCGCTCGGCCGCGCGCTCCGGCGGCACGTCGTTGATGAACACACTCATGCCGGACTCGGAACCCGCGAGGAACTTCAGCTTGCCGGAAGTGCGGCGGATGGTGAAAAGCTCAAGGTGGAGCGCGAAGTCGTCGCGGCTCACGCCCTCGAACTCCTCCAGCGTGCCGAACGGCGCCTGGTGCCAGGCGGAGATGTACGGCGTCGGAGGCTCACCCTCACCGAAGATCCGGTCGAAGCGCCTCAAGAGTTCCAGATAGACCTTGGGGAACTCTGTGCGGGCGGCTTCGTCCAGACCGAGCAGATCGGGCACCCGGCGCTTCGGGTACAGGTGGACCTCGTAGGGCCAGTGCGCGGAGTACGGCACGAAGGCGACCCAGTGTTCACCCTCAAGGACGACCCGCTCGCAGGCGAGTTCACGCTCCAGGACGGAGTCGAAGAGGTTCTCACCACCGGTCGCCTCCTTGTGAGTTGCGAGAGAACGCAACATCAGGGCGGTGCGCGGGGTGGTGAAGGGGTAGGCGTAGATCTGGCCGTGGGGATGACCGAGGGTCACACCGATCTCTTCGCCGCGGTTCTCGAAACAGAAGACCTGCTCGACGGAGGGTAGATGCGACAGTTCCGACGTCCGGTCGGTCCACGCTTCGAGGACGAGGGCCGCCTGCTCCTCGGTCAGCGCGGCGAAGGACGCGTCGTGGTCGGAGGTGAAGCAGACCACCTCACAGCGTCCGGAGTCGCCGGCCAGCGAGGGGAAACGGTTCTCGAACACGGCGACGTCGTACGACGAGTCCGGGATCTCGCTCAGCCGGTCGCCCTGCGTCGGGCACAGGGGGCACTGGTCGGCCGGCGGGTGGTAGGTGCGGCCCTGGCGGTGCGAGGCGATCGCCACCGAGTCGCCGAGCAGCACGTCCCGCCGTACCTCCGAAGTGGTGACCGTGCGCTCCAGCGGGCGACGGTCCACCGCGTCGCGCACGGCGTCGTCCCGCAGGTCGTAGTAGATGAGCTCACGACCGTCGGCCAACCGGGTCGAGGTCTTCTTCACGCCGGGCTCTCCATCCGTACGTACATCCTCGCTTCACACAGAACCAAACACATCAAACCACAATTCCCCCCAGTCGTCACCATCAAGAACGAACAAAAAACAACATCAAACAGAGAACATCCGAACAAGGTGAGCGCTTGATGCAGACCCTGCAGACCCCCACCTACCTCGCCGCCGAGCTCCGGCTCCCCACCAACGGGCTCGACTACACGATCCTGGCGATCTACTTCGCCGTCGTCCTGGGCATCGGCTTCGCCGCCCGCAGATCGGTGAAGACCAGCCTCGACTTCTTCCTCTCCGGGCGCTCACTGCCCGCCTGGATCACCGGCCTCGCCTTCATCTCCGCCAACCTGGCCGCCACCGAGATCCTGGGCATGGCCGCCAACAGCGCGCAGTACGGCGCCTACACCGTGCACTGGTACTGGATCGGCGCCATCCCGGCCATGGTCTTCCTCGGCCTGGTGATGATGCCGTTCTACTACGGCTCGAAGGTGCGCTCGGTCCCCGAGTTCCTGCTGCTGCGCTTCGACAAGTGGGCACATCTGCTGAGTTCGATCCTGTTCGCCTTCGCCGCGATCCTGATCGCCGGTGTCAACCTGTACGCCCTCGCGATCGTGGTCGAGGCGCTGCTGGGCTGGCCGCAGTGGGTGGCGATCGTGGTCGCCGGCGCCTTCGTGCTCGCCTACATCACGCTCGGCGGCCTCTCCTCCGCCATCTACAACGAAGTGCTCCAGTTCTTCGTGATCCTGGCGGCCCTCATCCCGATCTCCTACCTCGGCCTGAAGAAGGTCGGCGGCTGGGACGGCCTGACCCACAAGCTGGACGCGGCCCACGGCCACAACTTCACCACCGCGTGGGGCGGCACCGGCATCGGCAGCGTCAACCCGCTCGGCGCGAACTGGCTGACCATCGTGCTGGGCCTCGGCTTCGTCCTCTCCTTCGGCTACTGGACGACGAACTTCGCCGAGGTGCAGCGCGCCCTCTCCGCGAAGAACCTCTCGGCCGCCCAGCGCACCCCGCTGATCGCCGCGTACCCGAAGGTCTTCATCGTCTTCCTGGTGATGATCCCGGGCCTGGTGGCCGCCGCCCTGGTCCCGAAGATCGGCACCAGCGGCTCGGACCTGCAGTACAACGACGCGATCCCGTACCTGATGCAGGAGCTGCTGCCCAACGGCGTCCTGGGCATCGCGGTGACGGGCCTGCTCGCCGCCTTCATGGCGGGCATGGCGGCCAACGTCTCGTCCTTCAACACGGTGTTCACCAACGACATCTGGGGGACGTACGTCGTCAGGGGCCGCGAGGACGAGTACTACGTCCGCTTCGGCCGCCTGATCACGGTCATCGGCGTGGCGGCGTCGGTAGGCACGGCCTTCCTGGCTTCCTCCTTCTCGAACATCATGAGCTACCTCCAGACGCTGTTCTCCTTCTTCAACGTCCCGATGTTCGTCGTCTTCATCGTCGGCATGTTCTGGAAGAGGGCCACCCCGAAGTCCGGCTTCTGGGGCCTGCTCGCGGGCACGGTCACCGCGATGGTGAACTACTTCTGGATCTACAAGCAGGGCATCATCGACATCCCCTCCGACCAGGGCGCCAACTTCGTCTCCGCGATCGCCGGCTTCGTCGCCGGAGCGGTCGTCATGTTCGCCGTCTCCCTGTTCACCCGGCCCAAGCCGACCGAGGAACTCGAGGGCCTGGTCTACGGCACCACCTCCCCCGGCATGACCGAGGCCCCCGCCGAGGGCGACGACGCGTGGTACCGCCGCCCGGCCCTCCTCGGCTGGGGCGCGGTGATCCTGGCGGCCGCCTGCTACATCCCGTTCTCGTTCTGATCGCGGGAGGATTGAGAGACCATGTCTGAAAACCCCGGACACCCCGAACACCCCGGACGCCCCGAACACTCAGGGCGCGACGTCCAGCGCGAAGTCAGCGAACTGGAGGGAAAGTCCACGACCGCGTCCCGCCTGTTCGACCTCCGCCTGATCATCGGCGGCCTGTTCGTCGTCTACGGCATCATCGTCACGATCGCCGGCATCAGCCCGTCGGACTCCTCGCTCGACAAGTCCGAGGGCGTGAACATCAACCTGTGGACCGGGATCGCGATGCTGATCCTGGGGGTCTTCTTCCTGGGGTGGGTGAAGCTGCGGCCGACACCGCCGCTGCCGGTCGCCGAGCCGGAGGATGAGCCGACGGCTGAGTAACTCGCTTGCTCAACTTCCTTGTGTGGGGCCGGAGTTCGCTTCGGCCCCGTACGGCTATTCGGACTCCGGGCCCGAAAACAGTTCATCGGCATCGCCGGCATGGACGGCCCGCTTCGCCCACGTTTCGAGCTGCTCCAGGTCGGTGCAGGCACGCACTCGCTCGCGCACGGCGTCAGAGACCGGGATGCCGCGCCATTCGAGAATGCGGAGGGTCATCTCGGCCCGATCCTGGGCACGCCCCTCCTCCCGGCCTTCCTCCCGGCCCTCCTCCCGCACCTGCTCCGCCAACGGGTGCCGCCAGAAGTACTGCATCTGCGTCATCAGGTCCCTCCACATCTGCTGCGCCTGAGGGTCAGCCAGGCATGAATCGACGAACTGCACGAAGACCGCGGCACTGTCCGGGTCGATCGTCCGCAGAGCGGCCGCCAGCGATTCCAGTATGACGGCGGCCCGCGGCCCCCGCCCATGCGTCATCGCCGAAAGCACCGCAAGCGGCACGTCCCGCTCAGCCTCCCGCTCATCCGCGATCACCGGCACATTCTCCGGCCCCAGCACAAACGGCCGCACCGTCAACGAAGGACACCCACGCACCCCCAGATGAATGGGCTCCGCCGCCCAACGAGCCGTCGCCTGACTCTGCGTGATGACGATCAGCACCGGCTCACAGCGGTACTTCTCATGCAGATAACTGAGGTAGTACGGCCAACTGCCCTGCTTCCTCTCGTCGGGCTTGCCCTGCGACTCCACGACCAGGAGATACACCCCCTCGTCCGTCTCCGCCCGCAGCAACGTGTCCACCCGCCGCTCGACCGGCTCGATCTCCGTGAGATCCACATTCATCGCCGCGAACTCACGCGGCTCCGGAAACGGGATGCGTAACACGTCCTGCAGAGCACGAGTCAGCAACGCCGGATCCTTCTGAAAGACCCGGTGCAGCGCCTCATGCGTTGAGCCGACCATCAGCTCTCCTTCCAGTACGACATGATCAACGAGCTAGGCGGCGTCCAGGTCACACCACACGTACTTGCCCCGATGGCCATTCCTGGCCAGCGGCTGCCAACCCCAGAGGTCGGCGCAGGCCTTGACGAGCGCAAGGCCCCGGCCCTCCTCCAGGTCTTCGGCGATGTGCTCCAACCGCCGTGGCGGGTCCGGGGGTTCGGGGTTCGCGTCCCACGCACCGAGCCGGAGGACTCCGTCGGTCCAGTGGACGCGGAGGGCCGTGGGTCCCTTGGTGTGGCGCAACGCGTTGGAGATCAGCTCGGTGGCCAGGAGTTCAGCGGTGTCGACCACACCGATGAGGCCGTGCATCGTCAGGATGAGGCGGAGGGTTCGGCGACAGACCGTGACGGCGCGGAGGTCCTGGGGGACGTAGAGCATGTATTCCCAGGGGGTGGTTTCGGATTCGGGCATGCGTGAACTCCGTTCAAGGGAGCGTGGGGAGTTGGGCTTCCGCGGTGGCAGTGCCGCGGCCGTCATGGCAGGACGGGGCGGTGCGCTTCCGGGGGCCCGGTGTTCCGCAGGGTGTGCGTCGCATCACTGACGGTAGGACCTTAATTTAGGACTTCGCAAGTCGTTGCCGTAATCTGACCCCCGAACGTGTCGCCGTCTCCCAGCAGTTGGGGAGCGAGGAGGAAGCCATGCCGCGCCGCAAGCAGCCCACCGCACGGCAGATACGTCTAGGCGTGGAACTGCGGAAACTGCGTGAAGCCGCAGGGCTGAAAGGGCGCGAGGCTGCCATCCTGCTCGGGGCGGATTCCGTGCAGATGAGCCAGATCGAGTTCGGGATCGCCGGCGTGAGCGAGGCACGCGTACGGCGGCTAGCCGCGCACTACGACTGCACGGACGACGAGTTGATCACAGCGCTGGTCGCAATGGCGACCGATCGGACCCGTGGCTGGTGGGAGGAGTACCGGGGCTTGCTGCCGACGTCGTTCCTGGATCTAGCCGAATTGGAGTACCACTCCACCTACCGGCTCGACGTGGAGTTCCTGCACGTTCCCGGGCTGTTCCAGACGGAGGACTACGCCCGCGCTGTCTTCTCCTACCGAGTCCCCGAACTCCCCGACGACGACCTCGAACTGCGCGTACGCCACCGCATGGATCGCAAAGTGATCATCGAAGGCACCGCTCCCGTCCCGTACGAAGCGGTGATCCACGAGGCGGCGCTCCGCATCAAGGTCGGGGGCCGCGCCTGCTCGCGAGCCCAGCTCACCCGCATCCTCGAACTGTCCGAAGCGGAACACATCACCGTGCGCGTCATCCCCTTCGACCTGGACGACTTCGCCGGCGCCACCAACGCCATGATGTACGCGGGCGGCACAGTGCCGAAGCTGGACACCGCAGTACGCGACGCACCCCACGGCGCCGCCTTCATCGACTCCGACGCCCAACTCGGCGCGTTTCGAACGCTCTTCCGTAAAGTGGAGGCTGTGTCACTCGACCCCGAGCAGTCGCGTGACGTCATCCAGAGGCTGGCGAAGGAACTGTGAGGCGCACCGTGACCATCCCCGACAACTGGCAGAAGTCGTCCTTCTCCGGCAGCGGCGACGGGAACAACTGCATCGAACTCGCCTCCACCTGGCAGAAGTCGTCCTTCTCCGGCAGCGGCGACGGCAACGCCTGCCTCGAACTAGCCACAACTCCCCCCACCACCCTCCACCTCCGCGAAAGCGAAACCCCCACCACCACCCTCACCACCACCCCCGCAGCCCTCGCCGCCCTCCTCCAAGGCATACGCTCCGGAAAGCTGGCCGCCCACTCGCCCAACTGACCTTGAGGGACATCCAGTTGACCGCCGAGCACAACTTCGAAATCGAGCGCGCCGTATGGGACACCTACGCGGAGTCAGCATGGAAAAACCTCGGCGACGAAGAGCCCGTGCTCCGCTGGACCCAATACAAGGACCACGGCCCAGGCCCCGAACTCCTCGGCGAACCAGAGTCCGCTCTGGAGATCGGATGCGGGACCGGCCGCGCACTCGCTTCCCTCGCTCAGGCAGGCGTCAAGGTCCGTGGGCTCGACATGTCCCAGGTGATGGTGGAGAAGGCGTCCGCGCGATGGGAGCCGCTCGGGGTCGAGTTCGTCTGCGGGGAAGTGCTCGACTTCCTGGCGCGGGATGCCCACAGTTACGACGCCGTGTACTCGATCTTCGGTGCCGCCTGGTTCAGTGACCCCACGAAGCTCTTCCCCCTGGTCCGCCAACGGCTGAACCCCGGCGGCGTGTTCGTCTTCTCGCAGCCGCCGGCCATCCCCGGGGCGTACGGTCCGCAGGGCATGTACAAGGGCGGCTTCGCCGGACCGGCGACGTACACCTACCGCTACAGCTACACACCGGAGATGTGGAGCGAGCATCTCCTCTCAGCGGGCTTCCAGGAAGCCGTATCCCGCGTGCATGAAGCTCCCGAGCCCGGTCACATCGGAACCCTGATCGTGCGCGCCGTAGCCCCGTAGCGCCCCGCGCTTCTACGCGTCCAACCCCGCTGAATTGTTCACCGGCCCCGCCCGATCCAGCAGCCCCGTCCGCGCCGCCAGCGCCGCCGCCTCCAGCCTCGATCCCACCCCCAGCTTCATCAGCACCCGCTGGACATGGGTGCGTGCCGTGGACGGGGCTATGCCCATGCCCGCCGCGATCAGCCGGGTGTCCTCGCCGTCGGCCACCCGGACCAGGACCTCGACCTCGCGCGGGGTGAGCATCTGCAAGAGGCGTTGGCCCTCGTCGTCGGGCTGGGCGGCCGGGTTCAGGAGCTCGCTGAAGGCTCCTTGGAGCAACTGTGGCGCTACCGCCGCCTCGCCCGCCCTCGCCTTCATGATCGCTCGTTCCACACCCTCGATGCGCTCGTCGTGGCGGACGTAGCCCGAGGCGCCCGCGGCGAAGGCGGCCGCGATGCCTCGGGGGCTGGGGACCGGGCCCAGGACCAGGACCGCCACCTGCGGGCGCTCGCGCTTGATCTTCACCACCGGGTCGAAAATGCCCGGTTCGGCCGGTGTCGCCGTGCCGAGCAGGCACACCTCCGGTGCGCGGGTGATCACCAGCTCCGCCGCGCCCGCGGCCGGCGCCGCCGCCGCGAGCACCCGGTGTCCCCGCAACTTCAGCGCCGAGGCCAAGGCCTCGGCCAGCAGGCGGTGGTCGTCGACCACCATCAGCCGCACTCCCATCGAGCAACCCCCCAGTCCCCCCAATGGATGCCCACTATGGGTGCCCACCGGTCCCCGAGAACAGAGGGCCCCCAGCACCCCCGTCCTTCATGCCCCCGGAAGCTACACGCTTGTTCGACGTTGCGCTGCCCCTACCGGTGAGAAGTGCCCCGGATCGACGGACTTTTTCGCATTCCTCGCTTTCGAGGGTGTTGGGAGTGGTTCAGCCGGAGGTGCCGAACGCGATCGCCAGGTCCTTGTCGTCGGTGGAGGACGACGAGGGCTTGTCCGCGTAGACCGCCGACATGTACAGGTGGCCCTGCGCGTAGAGGATCTCCGCGTAGTCCGGCAGGAAGCTGGTCTCCACGTCCCGTACCGTCTCCGTGCTCGGGTTCTCCAACAGGGTGGTCGCCTTGAAGGAGTTGCCGTCGATGCTGACGATCTGGCCGCCCTTGTCGTAGGGCGGGGACTTGTAGGCGATCAGGTTGTCGCCGTCCATGCGCAAGGGAGTGATCGTGTAGCCGTCGCCCGCGTCGGCCCGCTGGCCGGTCTGCTTGCCCGTGGCGAGGTCGAAGGCGACGATCTCGTTGGTCCGGCTGTAGGAGTCGCCTGAACCGTCGTGTTCCTCGGTCGGGACGTACAACCGGTCGTTCCCTACGGCGAGTTCGGTGCAGTACTCGACGCGGGTGATGCCGTCGCAGCGGGCCGCGTACTGCTTGCCCGGCGCCGAGATGTGGGCGCGCAGCGAGCCCGTCTTGTTGTCGATGGAGAAGAAGTCGGAGATGCCGGAGCCGTCGCCCGCGCTGTCGCCGACGTCCGCCGCGACGACCAGCGGGTCGGTCGACACGATGCTCGCGTACTCGATGCCCTGGGCCATCTTGTAGTCCGAGATCACCTTCCCGGAGACCGGGTCGATGGTCTGGATGTGGAGCGTGGGCGAGTCGTACGTCCCGCAGCGGCGCACCGCGACCAGCTTGGCGCCGCCGCCGTAGCCGGCGTCGTAGCAGTCGCCGGTCTTCGGACTCCACAGGACCTTGCCGGTGGCGATGTCGAAGGCGGCGCCGCCGTCGGTGCTGCCCACGGCGACCGTGTTCGCGCTGACCGTGACGTTCTCGAAACTGATCGCCTGGTCACCGGAGTTGGCGGTCTTCGTCCACAGCTTGGTGCCCGCGTTCAGGTCGATCGCGGCGATCTGGCTGCAACCGTGCGAGGGCTTTTCCTTGGTCGGCATGGCGGGCTCGTAGAGGATCGCCGTCTTGCCGTCCGTGGTGGTGTTCTTCGTGGCCTGGCACACCGGGCCGGGGAGCTTGATGGTCCACAGCTTGGTGCCCTTGTCGCGGTCGTAGCCGTCGATCTCGGCGCTGCCGCTCTTGGCGTACACCTTGTCGGTGAGCCAGGAACCCGAGGTCACCATCGTGTCGCTGACCTTGGGCATCGGGACCTGGAAGAGGACCTTGGAGGCGGTGTCGGCGGGCACCTTCTCCTTGCCGCCGGAGGTGGTGCCGCCTGTCCCGCCCTTGCTGTCCGTGGGGGTGGAGTCGGCGGTGTTCTTCTTGTCGTCGTTCTTGCCGTCCTTGCCGGACGAAGTCGAGTACCAGATGCCGCCGCCCACGATCAGCGCGATCGCCACCACTGCGGCGGTGATGATCACCGCGGACGCCCCGAACTTGCGTCCGCCGCCCCCCGGTTGGCCCGGCTGCGGGTGCAGGGGCACGGTCGGCTGGCCCGGATAGCCATAGCCGGGCTGCTGCGGATAGCCGTAGACAGGCGGCTGTTGGGCGTACGGGTTGGGCTGCTGGCCCGGGTAGCCGTAGCCCGGCTGCTGGGGCGGAGGCGGGGGCGGTGCCTGCGGGTAGCCGTAGCCCGGCGGGGGCGGCGGCTGCTGCGGCGGCTGGTCCTGGGGCGGGCCGAAGCCGGGCTGCTGCGGGGGTTGGTTCGGTGGCTGGTTCGGTGGGGGCGGGGGCGGCTGGTTCATGACGAGTACCTCGAAGGGAGCGGTGGGGACGGGGAGAAGTCGGTCTCAGTTGCCGTAGGCGAGCATCAACTTCTCCTTTGTGTCGTCATTGCCGCTCAGCCGGGTCGACGAGATGTAGAAGCGGCCGTCGACGTAGTCGATGTCCCGGGAGTAGAAGCTCGACTCGATCTTCGCGGTGCCGGCGGGCATCTGGAGCAGCTTCGTCGTGGGGTGCGAGGAGCCTGCCGTCGGTACGGTCACGATCTGGCCGCCCGAGTCGTACCCGGCCCCGACATAGGCGAGGAGCTTGCCGCCCTCGACCCTGATCGGCACCATCGACTCGTCCGCGGGGGACTTGACGCGCCACTTCTCCTTGCCGGTCGCCAGGTCGATCGCGACGATCTGATTGGCGCCGGTCGTCGCCTCGGTCGGCAGGTACAGGGTGCTCGCGTCGACCGCGACGCTCTCGCAGCCCTGGAGGTCCTGGTCGAGGATGCTCAGGCCGCAACCGGGCGCGAAGGCGGCCTTGCTGTCGACCTGCGAGCGCACGCTGCCGTCGTCCTTCAGCGTGGAGATGTTCCAGTGCTTGTCGTCCGCGTCGGTCAGATAGAGGACGACCGGATCGACGGAGAACGCGTGCGACACCGACCAGCCCTTGGGGATCGACTTGGTCCACTTGGCCTTGCCGGTCGCCGGGTCCAACTCCTGCACCTCGTCGTGCTCGTTGGACGTGCTCGCCCCGCAGGAGGCGACCGCGATCAGCTTGGTGCCGCCCGCGAACGCGGACGGGAAGCAGGCCGAGCCGTACTTCTTCTTCTCGTAGAGCTTCTTGCCGCTGTCGAGGTCGTAGGCGATCCCGGACTCGGAACGGCCCACCATCAGCGTCTTGCCGGTGATGGACAGCCCCACGGAGATCACGCTGTCGAACAGGGCGCCGTCCGGGACGGTCCCGCTCCAGCCCTTCGCGCCGGTATTCAGGTCGATCTGCTGGAGCTGGTTGCACTTGGCGTTGTCGCTGACACCGCTCTCGTACGCCACGACGATCCTGTCGTCGGCCGACTTCTGCGGGGTGACCGCGCAGATCTTCTGCGGGAAGGTGATCGTGGCCCAAGTCGGTTTGCCGTCAGCGACGTTGTAGGCGACGAGTTCCTTGTACGCGGCCTTCACCGCCGCCTTGTCGGTGATCCACATGCCGGGGGCGTCGGCGCCGGAACCGGGCGCGTCCGGCGCCTCCTTGTACCAGAGCACCTTCGCCTCGCCGGACTTGCGGCCCTCGTTGAGGTCCTCGGAGCCCTGGGCGCCGTCGCCGCTGCCGTCACCGGGGTTGGCGGGGTCGTCGGTGGCGCTGCCGCCGGAGGGGGTGGGGCTGTCGCTCTGCTCCGCCACCGGCTTCTTGTCGTCGCCGCCGCTCGTGACCGCCCACACCGTGCCGCCCACGGCCAGCAGACCCGCGACCGCGGCCGCGATCAGGAGTGAGGGCTTGCCCTTGAAGGGGCCCTTGCCCGAGGGCGGGGCCGGGGTGAACTGCGGGGGCGCGGGCGGCGGGTAGCCGTAGCCGCCGTAGGGAGGCTGCGGCTGCTGGCCGTAGGGGCCGGGCTGTTGGCCGTACGGTCCCGGCTGCTGCTGCGGGTAGCCGTAACCCGGCGTCGGGGGGACCGGCGGTCCGAAGCCGCCCGATGGTGGCTGTGGCGGCTGGTTCGGCGGCGCTCCGTAACCACCGGACGGCGGCTGGTCGGGCGGCTGAGTCATCAGCGGCTCCCCCTCGTTCACTGATTTTTAGCCACGCCCCGAGGTTCGCGAAGGACCCGGAGGCGTATTCAGACGGTTCTCAGACGGCTCTTTCTATCACTGAGCTGTCCATGAACAGCGGGCCGGTTCTCCCCTGTTCCCAAGGGAGGACCGGCCCGTGATGCCGCCGTTATGCGTGGGGGGTCTGGGGGGGTATCCCCCCCCAGAAAAGCACAGCACTCACCCTTCACGCGTCCTCGGCGAGTTCCAGCCACCGCATCTCCAGCTCATCCCGCTCGGCGCCCAAGTCGCGTAGCTGGGCGTCCAGTTCGGCCACCTTCGCGAAGTCCGTGGCGTTGTCGGCGATCTGGGTGTGCAGTTTGGCCTCCTTCTCGGAGACCTTGTCCAACTGCCGCTCGATCTTCTGGAGTTCCTTCTTCGCGGCGCGCTGGTCGGCGGCGCTCACGGCGGGCGCGGCCTTCTCCACGACGGGGGCCGCGGCGGCGGCCACCTCCTCCATACGGTGGCGCCGCTCCAGGTACTCGTCGATGCCGCGCGGCAGCATCCGCAGCGTGGCGTCGCCGAGGAGGGCGTACACCTTGTCGGTGGTGCGCTCGACGAAGAACCGGTCGTGCGAGATCACGATCATCGAACCGGGCCAGCCGTCGAGGACGTCCTCCAACTGGGTCAGGGTCTCGATGTCGAGGTCGTTGGTGGGTTCGTCGAGGAAGAGGACGTTCGGCTCGTCCATGAGGAGGCGGAGGAGCTGGAGCCGCCGCCGCTCACCACCGGAGAGGTCTCCGACCGGCGTCCACTGCTTCTCCTTGTTGAACCCGAACGTCTCGCACAGCTGCCCGGCGGTCATCTCCCGCCCCTTGCCGAGATCGACGCGCTCGCGCACCTGCTGCACGGCCTCCAACACCCGCAGGGTGGGCTTGAGTTCGGCCACCTCCTGGGAGAGGTAGGCGAGCTTCACCGTCTTTCCCACGACGACCTTGCCGGCCACGGGCTGTGTCTCGCCGTCGCTGCGGGCGGCGTCCGCCAGGGCCCGCAGCAAGGAGGTCTTCCCCGCGCCGTTGACGCCGACCAGGCCGACGCGGTCGCCGGGGCCGAGGTGCCAGGTGATGTGCTTGAGGAGCACCTTCGGGCCGGCCTGGACGGTCACGTCCTCCAGGTCGAACACGGTCCGGCCGAGGCGGGAGGAGGCGAACTTCATCAGCTCGCTGGTGTCGCGCGGGGGCGGCACGTCCGCGATGAGTTCGTTGGCGGCCTCGACGCGGAAGCGGGGCTTGGACGTACGGGCGGGGGCGCCGCGGCGCAGCCAGGCCAGCTCCTTGCGGACCAGGTTCTGCCGCTTGGTCTCCTCGGTGGCGGCGATGCGCTCGCGCTCGGCGCGGGCGAAGACGTAGTCGGAATAGCCGCCCTCGTACTCGTAGACGTCGCCCTTCTGTACGTCCCACATGCGGGTGCAGACCTGGTCCAGGAACCAGCGGTCGTGGGTCACGCAGACGAGCGCGGAGCGGCGCTCGCGCAGGTGCTGGGCGAGCCAGGCGATGCCCTCGACGTCGAGGTGGTTGGTCGGCTCGTCGAGTACGACGAGGTCCTGGTCCTCGATGAGCAGCTTCGCGAGTGCGATACGGCGCCGCTCGCCACCGGAGAGCGGACCGATCACGGTGTCGAGCCCCTGCGGAAAGCCCGGCAGGTCCAGCCCGCCGAAGAGCCCCGTCAGAACATCCCGGATCTTGGCGTTGCCGGCCCACTCGTGGTCGGCCATGTCCCGGATGACCTCGTGACGGACGGTCGCCTCCGGGTCGAGGGAGTCGTGCTGGGTGAGGACACCGAGGCGCAGTCCACCGGAGTGGGTCACGCGGCCGGTGTCGGACTCCTCCAGCTTGGCGAGCATCCGGATCAGCGTGGTCTTGCCGTCACCGTTACGGCCCACGACCCCGATCCGGTCCCCTTCGGAGACACCGAGCGAGACACCGTCGAGCAGGGCACGGGTGCCGTACACCTTGCTGACGTTCTCGACATTGACCAGGTTGACGGCCATTTCTCTCCTGACAGGGGGGACGGTCAGCCTCCCAGCGTAATGGGCGCGGGGAGGGTGACGATCCGCGCAGGTCAGCGGGGGGCTGCCGCCATATATCGGCGGGAGTCCGCGGCGACGCCGGGGCGGATCGCGCCCTGCGGCGGAGCCGCGAGTCCGATGCAGCCCGGCGACCCTTTGAGACGCTGCCTCCGCCACCCGACAGGACGGGGGGCTGCCGCCACGGCATATCGGCGGGAGCCGGGGCCTGTCGCATCCCGCAGCGGAGCCGCAAGTCCGACACAGCCCCGCGCCCCCCGATTCGTCAGGTCAGCGAGCCGCCGCCGCTGCCCGTACCTCGCTCAGGAGGTCGTACATCGTCTGGCCGGGGCAGTCCGTCTGGAGCCAGTCTCGGTGGCCGCTGATGGTTTCGTTGTCCTTCTTCACGCCGTTGACCGGGTTGGTGTAGGTGATCTTCGCCTGGGGGTCGAGGCCCTTGAAGCGGGCGATGACCTTGATGAGGCGGATCAGGGAGGACTTGGCCGCGTCGGTCGGGGCCTGGGCCACCAGGTTGCCGATCAGGGCGATGCCGAGGTTGCCCGAGTTGAAGCCGGCGGTGTGGAAGGCGGTGACGAGGTTGCCGTCCGGGTCGAAGGCCGGGATCGGGTCCTCGCCGGAGTAGCGGCCCTCGTAGATGACGCCCGCCTCGTCGATGAGGAAGTGGTAGCCGATGTCGCCCCAGTCGAGGGTGACCGCGTGGTACTCGTAGATCCCGCGGACGGTCGCGGCCGGGTCCGGGTCGGCGTTCGGGGTGTCCGTGTGGTGGACCGTGATCGACTGCAACGGGTAGTACGCCTCAGGCGTGTTGACCTTGCCGTCCTTGTACCGCTTCGACTCGTCGGCGCCCCACGCGGGGCGCGAGAGGTAGCGGACGCCGCGCACCCGGGTCGCCTCCGACGGCACGTGGAAGGTGCGGTCGGGGCCGCGGGTGCAGTCGATCGCGAGCGAGCGTACGTCCGTCGCCCCCGCCGGTGCCTTCACCTCGTAGGCGGTGGCCTCGTCGGCCGCGACGAACGCCGTACCGCCACCGTCCACGGTCGCGCAGCCGGTGCCGGTCTGCTGCCAGTCGCCGTCCGCGAAACGGATCCCGGCGCCGGTGTCGTCCCCGCTCCAGCGCAGGCCGACGTAGGACGCAGCGAAGGCCGTGGTGGCCGGTGCGGTGCCGGTGGCGGCGGCGGTGCGGGTGGCCGGGAAGGTCTCCGGCTTCGTGCCCGAGGGGGCGGCGGTATCGGTGGTGGAACCGGAGCCGGAGTCGGTGGCCGCGAAGACCACGGGGGTCAGCGCGGCCCCGGCGGCTACGGCTCCGGCGGCGCCTATCGCGCCGCGACGCGACAGGGACCGCTTTCTACGGTGGGACGGGTGGGACGATGTGGGGGATTCGGACACGGAAGTGACCCTTCCAGCAGTGCGTTTGACGGGGCGCGCGCCCCAGCGCGCGCTTGAAGATCAAACGACCCTATCCGTCCCACCCGCCCCACCCGTACCACGATTGCGGTACATCTGTGTGGAGATGGCGCGAAGGGTGCCTCAGGCACCCGCCCCGCCCAGCCCCGGCCGCTGGATCAGGGCGGACGCCGGCGCCAACCCCCGCCCGCCCGAGGTCTGTTGCTGTTCGCCCACCGGCATGTCGTCGCGCATCAGGCCCTCGGGGATGAGCACCGCGGCCGTGACCCCGCCGCTCGGCGAGTGCCGGATCTCCACGCGCAGGCCCTGCCGTTCGCGCAGCCGGTTGACCACGAACAGACCGATCTGCTTGGCGTCCAGGAGGTCGACCTTCTCCGACTGGATCTTGCGGTTGGCGTCGGCCAGCGCGTCCTCGTTCATGCCGAAACCGCTGTCCTCGACCTCGATGAGAACGCCCTCGCGCATCCGCGCGGCACGCAACTGCACCTGGGTGCTGGGCGGTGAGAACGCCGTGGCGTTCTCGACGAGTTCGGCGAGCAGATGGATCACGTCGGCGACCGAACCGCCGGTCAGCGACACCTTCGGTACGGCCCAGAGCCGCACCCGCGCCGAGTTCTCGATCTCGGCGACGGCCGCGCGCAGCACGTCGGTCAGCGGGATCGGGTCCCGCCAACCGCGGCCGGGCGCGATCCCGGACAGGATCAGCAGGCTCTCGGAGTGCCGGCGCATCCGGGTGGCCAGGTAGTCGACGCGGTACAGCTCCTGGAGCTCGGCCGGGTCCCGCTGCCTGCGCACCATCGCGTCGAGGAGGTCGAGTTGGCGGTGGAGCAGGACCTGGCTCCGGCGGGCGAGGCTGACGTAGACCCCGGAGATCCCGCTGAGGAGTTCGGCGCGTTCGGAGGCGGCCTTGAGGGCGGCGCGCTGGACGGCGGTCAACGCGGTGCCGACCTGGGCCAGTTCGTCACCGGCGAGGCGGCGCAGCGGGGCCTCGGCGTCGATGTCGACGCCCTGGCCCGCGTGCAGCCTGCGCATCGCCTGCGGGAGGCGGCGGCCGGCCACTTCGAGGGCGGAGTTGCGCAGGTCGAGGAGTTCGACGATGAGGCCGCGGCCGACGAGCACGGAGACGAGCAGCGACAGCAGCACGCCGACCAGGCCGAGCACGACGGCGATCCCGGAGGCGCCGAGGGTGTCCCAGCCGAACGGGTCGGCCGCGGCCGTCGCTCCCGTACCGGCCTCGGTCTCGGCCGCGTCGAGCCCGGTGAGTACGGCGCTCGCGGCGGAGTCCCAGCCGCCGAGGAAGCCGGTGGAGACGGCCGAGGTGCCAGGGCCCGCGCTGCGGACCCGGTTCTCGATCGCCTGGAGCCGGGTGTAGCCGCTGCCGTCGAGGACCGTGCGGTACGCCCGCCGGTGCTCGGCCTTGAGGTCGGCGACGGCGGGTTCGAGCAGCTCGCGCCGGGTGGCGACGGCGCCGACGAACAGCGCGTACTGCTCCTTGGTCAACTCGCCCCCGGTGCGGGCGGCACCGAGCAGCGCCTGCTCCTGGGCGAGGGCCTCGCGGGCCCGGGACAGTTCGAGCACCACGCGGGCGTCGGAGGCGTCGGCGGCGGTCTTGTCACCGGTGAGCGCGCCGGTGACCAGGAAGCCGTGCTCGACGATCGCCGAGTAACCGCCGTACGTGTCCGTCGACTTGGCGCCCTTGGCGGTGGCGCCCGAGCGCAGCGCCGCCAGAGAGCTGACGTCGGCCTCCAGCTTGTCGATACGGCCCGGCAGCGCGGAGTCGATGAGCGCCGCGTCCGAGCTGGAGTCGTCGACGCCCGCGCGCAGCGCGGCGGCGGCCTTGTCGGTGGCCTTCGTGGCGGTCCTGAAGGCGCCCGGAGCGTCCGCGTACCGCAGCGCGGCGGTCCGCTCGCCCTGCACCGCGGTGACGAACTCGGCTACGGGGGTGAGGAGTTCGGAGTTGACGTCCTTGGCGGTCTCGGTGTCGGCGATGCTCGACGCGGTCGTCACCGCGGCGAAGCCCCAAAGGGCCATCAGGGACACGATGGGCAGCATCAACAGGGCGACGATCTTCGCGCGGACCGATCTGGGGCGCAGTCGGGCCGACGTGCGGAGAACACGCATGGGAGACCTCGTTCAGGGAAGTGCGGGGTGGTTCGTACGGCTGTGGCCGCCGGGGGAGTTGACGGGCCGGGGCCGTGAGGAGAGCCGAAGTGGGCTCAGACCGTGGCGAGTTCGACCTCGCGCAGCGATTCGGGGCCTGCGGCCCGGAGAGTCGGG